>NZ_JBCGFB010000015.1:0-75987 GCF_038752175.1 Nocardia sp. No.11
CGCCGATCTGCTCGGCGCTGGCGGTCTTGTCGTAGACGTGCGTGACGCCCCAGGTGCTGATGTCCTGCTTCTCGGCGTGACTGGTCACCGCACAATTGCCTTCGGCGGCGGCGGTGCCGGAACCGAGTGCGACACCGACACCGGCCACCACCACAGCGGTGGTGGCGACGCCGGCGGCGAGACGTGAAGTCCGGATCATGATTTTCCTCCAAGCCCCGGCGAGTCGGCCGGGACGATTGTTGTCGACTGGTCCGTCACGACACGGTGACGTGCTGTGCCGGACCGCTGTTCGCCGGAACGGGAAAGACTGTCGTTCCGGCGAAGATTCGGGGTTTCATCGGCTGGATGCGTGGACGCGGTGAGCTGTCATCGGGCGTCGTCCCACATCCGCAGGAAGATCTCCGCGCCGCGGAAGACATCGGCCATGACCTCCGGGCCGCCGAGAATCCGGACCGCCTCGAGCCAGTCGGCGTAGGACCCGTAGGTGGCGGTGCCGTCGGTGTTGAAGTCGAATGTGCGCTCGCCCCAGCGCTCTCGATCGAAACTGACCTGTCCGTCGTGCGAGGTGAACGGATACCGGATCGTGCCCGGTCCAGGAGCGGCGCCTTGGCCTGCGATGCCGTTCATGTCGGAACC
Organism: Nocardia sp. No.11; assembly: GCF_038752175.1. Taxonomy (NCBI): domain Bacteria; kingdom Bacillati; phylum Actinomycetota; class Actinomycetes; order Mycobacteriales; family Nocardiaceae; genus Nocardia; species Nocardia sp. No.11. The sequence goes on from NZ_JBCGFB010000015.1 coordinate 637, forward strand.
GAAGCCGAAGCCGAACTCGCCGCTCGGGCGGGGCATGGCGCGGGCATCGCGCCACGCCCGGACGAAGGTCGCGGGTTCGCTGGCGTAGGGCACGGCGAAACCGCCCGCGGCATAGACTCGCGCCGTGGTCTTTTCCGAGTCCCAGCCGTGGGAGGACACGACACCGGAATAGCCGCGCTGTTCGATGATGGACATGACCCGGTCGGCGGTCGCCTCGCTCAGATGATCGACCTCGATCAGGAATCCGTGGTCGATCATCCGGTTGATCAGATAGCTTCCCAGGTCGGTCAAACCGCGCGCATTACAGTGCGGTCCCGCCGGATACAGGGGGAGTGGGGCGCCCCCGATCAACGGTCCGGTGAGGTTGGCGAGGAACTGATTGATGTGCCCGGCGATCGGTATCGAGGGCTGGGTGCTGTCGTGTTCGGGGCCGGGGCAGGCCTGCACATTCCAGAAAGTGCCGGTCTGCATGAAGTTTCCCGCGTTGACCAGCAAGCCGGTGACGTCGTGATCCATTTTCGTGCCGCCGAACGCATTGTCGAACTTGTGCACCGGGAAGAAGCTGCTGACGCCGATGTTTCGCAGCTCGGCCAACCAGCGATCCACGTCCGCCCGCGTGCATTCCGGCTGACCGAGAAAGACTCCGCACCCCAACGGATCGGACAGTTCCATGCCGAGGACCACGGCGAGTTTGCCTGCCTCGGCGATCCGGCGCGCTTCGCCCGGATCGGTGGCGATGCGGAAGAATCCCTGCCCGGGCCCGCCGGCTTGGGCATCGATGTAGTCCTGCAGGGCGCGCAGCCCCGCCGCCTGGATGCGCACCGAGGCCATGTCGTCGCACGGGTTTCGGCGGTCGGTCATCATCGTGCACAGCGACTCGTTGTCCACGAGGTCGACGGTCATCACGCGCAGCCCCGCCTTCCATGACCGCTCGATGCTGGTCCAGTAGGCACCCTCGGTGGTGAGTACGGAGGGCTTGGGCCAGTCGCGGAAGGTGGGCCACCCGGCGGTGTCGGAAACGTGGAACGGTTCACCGTGATCGAGGAAGTCGGCGATCAGACCGTTGGTGCCCGTGCGGTACCGAGCGCAGTCGGGCAACGCGTACTCCACCCCGTAGGGGTGCCAGGGACGGCCGCAATGGAAATTGCCGCCCATGAATTCGAAGGCGGTGATGTGCGCGTGCGCGTCGATGGTGCCCTGGATGGGACCGTTCGTGGCGCCGGGCCCCGGCGTGCCGGTGGCGCCCGACCGAGCCTCGGGAAATTCCGCGCAGCCGGTGTCCGGGGTGAACGTGGCGGGCGAGGAGGTTCCGGTGGCGGTGTTGCGGATCGTGAATCCGCTTGCCCCGGAACCGTCCACCGTCCATACGGCGGCGGCGGAGGGCTCCTGGGCGGGCCGGATCGTGGAAGCCGATGCTTCCAGAACCTCATGATCGCGCCCATAGAGCAGGTACTCGCCGAGCGTGGTCGCACGCATTCGATACGGGCCCGCCGCCGGAACCAGCGGACCGGCCGGCGTGTCGATCCGAAAGCAGCCGTTGACCAGCGAATAGCGGGTCTGTCCGGGGTCCGCGGTGGCGGAACCCGAACTGGACCCGGCCAGGCCCGCGGCGACCAGGGCTGCGGCGGCGAGGATCGTCGCCGGCCGCCTCCTCGTGCGGATGGTGGTGGAACGCAAGACTTCTCACTTCTGAAATAGTGATGTTTCACTTTAGGCGCAGCCGGTGCCCACGGCGGCGACGGTTGCCCGTCGCCGCGCGCCCGTCGCCAAAATACTATGGCGCATAGTTTTTTGGTGGCGGTTTCAGATCATGGCCAAAAACGCTGCCGCCGAGCCGAGCCCGACCGCGAGCACCGCCGTCGCCGGCACCAGCAGCATCGTCCCCGCCAGTGCCCAGGCCGCCCGGCGCCGTGACGCCGAACGGAACTTCGGTGCGGCGCCCAGACAGGCCAACCGCATCGCCAACGAATCGTGGGCCGGATCCACCGTCGACATCGACATCGGGGCACCGTGAACGGCCACGGCACGCAGCGCGGAACCCAGCGACTGCGGATCGGTCCGGGTCGCGGCGGCTCGATCGGCGGCCAGTTCGACGAGTGTCGTCAGCGCCGACGGCGCGGCGGCGAACAACGGAATCCGAGGAAAGGCGCCGGCGAGCACCTGGCATACCCCGAGGATGTGATGGTGGTGGCCGCGCAGATGCGCGTGCTCGTGGGCGAGCACCGCACGCCACTGCGCTCGGGTCAGGCACCGCGCGAGCCCGTCGGTGACCACGACGTACCCGCCGTGTCCGGCGACGCTGTACGCCATCGGCACCGGATGCTCGAGCCACACCACGCCCGCCCCGCCGGGGTCGGCGCGGCCGAGCACCCCGATCAGCTCCGCGTGCCGTCGGCGCCGCGCCGACGCGTGCCGACGGTGAACGACGGCGACCCGGGCCACCAGTCCGGCCGGCACGATCAGGCCGCATATCGCGGCGGGCATGATCAGTTCCGCGGTCCAGGTGATGATCATCGGCTCGACCTCGGCCAGGCTGCGCGCCAGGGCGCCCGCCCGGGAGTTTCCCGGCGGGTCACCCGGCCATGCCAGCGCGGCCAACGCCAGCATGCCGAGCCCGATCGTCGCGGACATCGCACCCACCCAGGCCACGATTCCCACCACCGGCGCGGCACCGAAGTCGATGCGGAGCAGCACCGCCGGCGCGACCAGCGCCAGCATCGTTCCGGCCGCCACCAGCGCGATGAGCAGGATCATGGACCGCCCTCGCCGGCGGACAGTCCCTGCCGCAAGGCTTGGATCTCTCGCTCGCTGGCGGTGCGGGCCAGGTGCAACAGCGCGCCGGGCGCGTCCGGGCTGGCATCGAGGATCTCACGCAGCAGATCGGTGGTCGCTTCCGCGCGGGAACGACTGGGGCGATACCGGTAGCGCCGACCGATCTTCTCCCGTCGAACCCAGCCCTTCTCCCAGAGGTGCGTCACCACCGTCAGGACCGTGGTGTAGGCGGGGGTCCGTTGCTCCCGGCCGATCTGGTCGACCAGATCGTGCACCGACAGCGCGTCCGGAACGTCCCACAGCACCGCCATCACCTGGTTCTCCAGCGTTCCCAGGCCTTTCACCATCGCCCCATTCCCTCTCACCGCCGCGCTATCGCCATGACCACCGATACCGCAGGCACAACATACTGGCCGCTACCGATTCCGGTGACCTACTCGGCCGAATCGCCGGGAACGACGATCGGCATCGAGAGCCCGTGCGTCCGGGTCGTCATCGCGCCACCTGTGCGCCGGTGTGTCGGCTGTCCGGAGCTTTCCGGGCTCCAGGCGTGGGGCCGCGGCGGACGTGTCCGAGCGTGGTCGACCTCCGCTACCGCAGCTCGGTACGCGACATCAATGCGGGCAGGGAATGGCCCCGAAAGCGACCGGTCGGTTGTAAAGCGCTGTGGTGGAAGGGATTCGGACGCAATCCAGCAGAACGGCGGCCGCGAATATCCTGTGATCGCTTCCATCCCGGCAGGAACGGAGTCGCGGAATGCTCGGAATTCTGTTGCAGCTGGCGGTATTGGCGCTCTTCGTCGCCGTCGCGGTGGGGATCTTCGTGCTGGGGGATCGGGTGCGGCCCGAATCATGGCGGCACGACGATGATTCCGGTGCCGGGTCGATGACACTGGACATGGTCAACATGTTCTTCGCCGCCATCGTGGCGTTCGTGGTGGTGATCCTGTGGCAGCAGTTCGACACCTCGCACGCGCACACGGTGTCGGAGGGCAAGGCCCTGGTGAACGTGTACGAGTCCGCGAACAGCATGCCCGAGCCGGATCGGGAGAAGATCCAGGGCCTGGTCACCGCCTACACCCGGCAGGTGATCGACGAGGAGTGGCAGGTCATGGACGAACAGCGCCGGCTGAGCGCGTCGACCCAGGCGACTCTGGATGAACTGCGGGAGACCGTGGACGCCGTGCCCGCCGGCACCGCCGACGCGAAGGCCGTCCAGGACGAGACGGCCGCCGCCGTCGCGGCGATCACCGATGCCCGCTTCGACCGTGGCCTCGACGCCGGCTACCGGTTGCCCGGGTTCCTCTACCTCGCCTTGTGGTTCGCGACCGCCATGCTGCTGTTCGGCACCGTCTTCTCCGGTGTCGTGGTCACCAAGCGCAGCATCCTCATGACCGGAGTGTTCGGCCTGGTGATCGGTGCGGTGATTCTGGCTGTCTACCAACTGGATCAGCCGTTCGCCGGCGGGAATCACGTCGCCAAGGACGCCTACGAACTCGCGCTCGCGCGCTTCCAGGACCTCGCCGCGGAACAACCCGCCGGCGGCGAAATTCCTCGTTGACCGGGGCACACGGCGATCAGTACTGGGCGATCGGAGGCACGGTGGGCGGGATGCGAACAGCGGTACGAGGATCGATGGCGTTGTCGGTGGCCGCGGCTGTGCTCGCCGTTCACGCTGCACCGGGTTCGGCTGCCCCGGGACTCCCGACCATCGACGAGATCGTCAGCGGCAGTGCGGCTCCGGGTACCGAGGCCGCGCCGGGCGACGGACCAACCGGTGGGCTGGAGCTGGGGCTCGGCACCGGCAGCGGCGCCGCGAGTGAGCCGGGCTGGTCGGCGGCATCGACCGGCAGTGCGGCGGGGATGCTCCCGAATCCGCCGGTCGGGCGAGATCTCGGTCTCGGTCCGGGATTTCCCGGCGGCGCCGGCGGCGACCACGCGATGACCGATTCGAGCGGGGTGCCCGGGGCAGCCGAGTCCTCGCTCGATCCCGCACCGAGGACTGCCGTCGCCGGCCCGGGCACGCTGGGCGGTCTGCTGCTCCCCAACCCCGACTTCGTGCTTCCCGCCTGTGTCGGCAGCGCGGCGGTCGGCAGCGCCGCGCTGGGGTCCGCGATCGTCACCGGCAGCGGCACGGGGTCGAGCCTGATCGGCGTCGGTTCCAGCGGACTCGTCGGCTCGGGCTCGGCCGGTGCGGGCAGTGCGGCGGTCGGCAGCGCCGCGACCGGCAGCGCCGTGCTGACCTGCCTGCTGTTGCTGCCGGTCCCGGGTGCGCCGGAGCCCGGCATCCCGCTGGCCATTCCGCCGGACCCGGTGGTGGCGCCGCCTGTCGTCCCGGTCCCGGTGCGACTGCCCGAGGTGATCCCCTCGATCCCCGCGGCGATTCCGCCGCCGGCGCTGTCGTCGCCCCGGGTCGACTACGCCGCACCTGTGCAGGCGCCGCCCGCGGCTCCGCTCACCGCGCTCCAGGTGATGACGGTCATGATCGTCACGATCATCGCAGGCGCGCGTGCTCGCCTGCGTGGCCGATAGAGGCCGTACCCGCCGCCCGCGGCACTGCCAGTCGAGCCGGACGGTGGGTAACGGGACATGTCCCTCGGATGATGTCCCACTCCGCGGCCCCCACCGACCCGGCGAGCGAGTGCTCGATGACGAGTCGGCGCAAGTAACAGCGTTGGGGGACAGGAAGTTTCCTGACAGCGCGAGGACCTGAACTGTTACCGACCGGTATGTCGCGCCGATCCGGGCGGTTCCACCGGTGTGGCAGTGTCGTCGCGATGTGTTGATGGCAGAGCTCGGGTACACCTGCCGTCCCTCGGGAAGGAACACTGTCTGTGGAGGACGTCCATGTCTCCCGTCGGCTCGCGCCGCGGTCGTCGTACGCCGAGCAGGATGCTGGTTGCCCGGTGCAGGGGCACGTCTACGCGCCCGAGTTCGCCGCCGATCCGCACGGGAACTACCGCGCCATGCGCGAAAAGTACGGGGCGATAGCGCCGATCGAGCTGTCGCCGGACGTCCCGGCCAACCTGGTGCTCGGGTATCGCACCGCGGTGCGAATCCTCAACGACCCCGACAACTTTCCGGCCGATCCGCGGCCGTGGCAGGACAGCATTCCCGAGGACTGCCCGGTGCGGCCGATGATGCAGTGGTACCCGAACGCGCTGCGCAATTCCGGGCCGGTCCACGCTCGCTATCGGCAGGCCTACGTCGCCGCGATCGACTCCATCGACCACCACGCCCTGCACGCGACCGTGGAACAGATCGCGATCTCACTGATCAATTCGTTCTGTGCGGCGGGTTCGGCGGATGTGTTAACCCAGTACGCGTTTCCGCTGGTCTTCGAGACGCTCAACCGGGTGGTCGGGTGCACCCCGGAGCTGGGACAGCGGGTGGCCACCGGCATGGCCGCGCTGTTCGACACCGTGAACGCGGCCTGGGGCATGGAGCATCTGTCGGCGGCGCTGATCGAGCTGATCACCCTGCGCCGCGCGAACCCGGGCGACGACCTGACCTCGCGGCTGGCCCACCACAGCGCGGGTCTCGACGACGAGGAGATGCTCTACAACCTGATCAGTTTCTACGGCGCGGGTATCGAGCCGATGCAGAACCTCATCAGCAACGCGCTGCTGCTCATCCTGACCGACTCCCGATTCGGCGGCGGTGTGATCGCGGGCAGTCTGTCCACGCGCGACGCCCTCGACGAGGTGTTGTTCCTGGACCCGCCGATGGCGAACTTTTGCACCACCTATCCGCGGCAGCCGGTCATGATCGACGACGTGTGGCTGCCCGCCAACCAGCCGGTGGTGATCAGCCTGTCCGCGTGCAACAACGACCCGTCGATCACCCAGGGCGACCGCAACGGCAACCGGTCCCACCTCGCCTGGGGCGCGGGCCCGCACGCCTGCCCCGCTCGCTCGGTCGCCTATCAGATCGCCCAGGACGCGCTGGACCAACTGCTCGACGTGCTGCCCGACCTGACCCTGGCCGTGCCCGTGGCGGAGATCGCCTGGCGGCCGGGGCCTTTCCACCGCGCGATGACGACGCTGCCGATCGACTTCCCGCCGTCGGCGCCGCTGTTCGTCCCCTGAGCGGTCCGGCCGCGCGGTAAGTTGCCCACCACGCGGCCGAAACAGGCTGCGGCACTATCGATCACGGGCCGCGGTCCCTGATATGAAGGAGAATGTCATGGAACCGATCGTGCTGGATACCACCGGTGCCGATATCCAAAGTGAGTCGGCGCGCATTCAGCAGCGCGGCCCGGTGACGCTGGTCGAGCTGCCCGGTGGGGTGCCCGCCTGGTCGGTCACCGACCAGGCCGTGCTCCGGAGCCTGCTCGCCGACCCCCGCGTATCGAAAGACCCCAGGCAGCACTGGATGTCGTTCATCAACGGCGAGATCACCGAGGCCTGGCCGCTGCTGCCGTGGGTGGCGGTGGACAACATGTTCACCGCCTACGGCGCCGATCACCGCAGGCTGCGCCGGTTGGTCTCCCCGGCGTTCAGCCACCGTCGCAGTACCGCGCTTCGCCCGCGCATCGCCGAGATCACCGAGAGCCTGCTCGACGCGCTGGCAGCCGTCCCTGCGGGCGAGCCGGTCGATCTGCGCAGCGGCTTCGCCTATCCGGTCCCCATCCGGGTCATCACCGAACTGGTCGGTGTACCGGACGGGCTGGGACCCGCGCTGCACAAGTGTGTGGACGGCTTCTTCGACGGTTCGTTCACCGCCGAGCAGGCGCAGGCCAACTACCTCGAAATGTACGGATTGATCGGCGAACTCGTCGCCTATCGGCGCGAGCACCCCGGTGACGACGTGACCAGCGTGCTGATCGCCACGCGCGACGACGACGATTCCCACCTGTCGGAGAAGGAACTCGTCGACACGTTGATGCTGGTCATCAACGCCGGCCACGAGACGACGGTCAACCTGCTCGATCAGGCGATCGTCGCGCTGCTCACCCATCCCGAGCAGCGCGCCGCGGTGGCCGAGGGCCGGGTGTCGTGGGCCGACGTGGTGGAGGAGACCCTGCGCTACCAGGCCCCGGTGGCGCACCTGCCCCTGCGGTACGCGGTCGAGGACATCGACGTCGACGGCGGGCATCGGATCAGCAAGGGCGAAGCCATCCTGGCCTCCTACGCGGGTGCCAGCCGCGATCCGAAGGTCCACGGCGCCACCACCGCCGAGTTCGACCCGACCCGGGCCACCCGCGACCAGCATCTCGCCTTCGGCCACGGCGCACACCACTGCATCGGCGCGTCACTGGCCCGGCTCGAAGCGGCCGTCGCCCTGCCCGCGCTGTTCGATCGATTCCCGGGAATGCGCCTGGCCACGAGCCCGGCCGAGCTGGCGCCGATGCCCAGTTTCATCTCCAACGGGCACGCCGCTGTTCCGGTGTATCTGCACGCGGACTAGGTCGAAGGTCGCCGCTCCGCGCCGTCCTTCGGCGGCGGGGCGGAGTCGGGCATCACCATCGTCGTGGCGATCGACGGGTGCTCGGGTCGGCGCGGGCGGCAAGTCCCGCGCCGTCGGTCCGCGCGGAACGTTGAACAGCGCCCGGCGGCCTTGGTACCGTGAATCGGGGACCGCCGTTCGGGCCGGTGCACCGTGCGGCCGCCGCCCGAGCACGATCAAGGGGCGCAGTCGATGCCGGTATTCATCGTGGAGCGGCAATTCGCCGAACAGCTCGAGGTGGCCCCGGAGACCGCCGCGGAGATCAATCGGATCAACGACGAGTTCGGCGTGCGCTGGCTCAGTTCCTTCCTGTCGCTGGACAAACGCAAGACCTTCTGCCTCTACGAGGCCGACAACGTCGAGGCGATCCGCGCCGCCGCGGTCCGGGCGGGCATTCCCGCCGACGCCATCCTGGAACTGTCCGGTACCGTCACACCCGACGGCGCCTTCGCGCCGCTGTCGACCGCGGACGGGCCGGTCACCGGCTAGAACAGCAGTCCGTGTTCGGTGGCGAAGATCGCGGCCCTGGTGCGGTTCGGCGCGCCCGTCTTGATCAGGATGCTGCGCACATGGTTGGCGGCAGTGTTGGCGCTGATGAACAACCGCTCACCGATCTCGCGATTGGACAGACCATCGGCGACCAGACGGAGCACATCCACCTCGCGGTCGGTCAGCCCGTTCGGGAGCGGGACGTGCTCGGAACGGGGAGCGGGATCGGCGTCCAGATCCCGCAGAATACGGCGGTGCCCGATCCGTCGCGCCAGGGCGCGGGCCTCGGTGGCGAGGTCGACGGCGGCCGGCCCCGACACGGCATCGGGGTGCCGGAGCCGGTGCCTGCACCAGGCAGCCAGGGTCTCGGCCTGATGGGTCACCGCGCCCATCCGGCGGTCCATCGCGAGCGCCCGCTCGAAGTGCCGATCGGCGCCGGGCGCGTCGAGCACGGAGTCCAGCTCGCCCAGATAGCGATCAGCGCTGCCGAAAACCGCGACGCTCGCGCCCGCCATCAGATTGGCGCCGGTGTACTCGGCCAGCAACGGGCGCAGCGTCGCCGCGACCGCGGTGTCGTCGAGCCGGACCGCCGCCTCGGCGGCGAACGCCAGCACCCCCGCCCATTGCGCCCCGAAGCGGTGATCGCCGAGCCGGTCGCACAGACAGGTCAGCACGCGCGCGGCCGCCTCCCACATCTCCAGTTCCGTGTACAGGGCCAGCAAGCCAGGCAACCAGTGATCGTCGAAGCTCTCGTGCCCGGAGATGAGCGGACGAATCTGTTCCAGGCCGCCGGTGACCCGCCGGAGCATGAACTGTTGCACGCCCCATGACCCCTCGGTCGCGCCGCCGAACTCGTGGGCGAACTGGTCGTCGAGCCAGTCGCTGATCCGCTCGGTGCCCGCGAAGTCCCCGACGGCGAACCGGTGCGCGCAGCGCGAGCATCCCGCGACGTACCGGAAGAACGGCTGTCCGCGGGCCAGCGCCAACTCGGTCAGATCGCGTTGGGCACCGCTCCACGCCGCCTCGTCGCCGAGAAGGTAGGCGAACACCGCGCGGTGGAAGGCGGCGGGCCCCCGGTAGTCGTCGTCACCGAGGCGCGCACCGATCGCGTTGAGCTCGACCGCCCGCGCCAGCAGCTCGGGCGCCAGGTCCGGGCGCAGGCCTTGCCACAGCGTCGTGCACAGGGCATGCGCGGTCAGCTCCGGGTCGTCGATGGTCCTGGCCCGCGTCAACGCGTCCTCGCCGATCCGGCGAGCCCGCCGGAAATCGCCGGTGAACGACGCGGCCCGTCCCATGCTCGCGCGGGCGCGGACCGACAGCGGATCGTCGTGGTCCAGCTTCGCGGCATGCAATGCCTCACTCAGCAGCGTCAGCGAACGCTCCCCGCTCGCGGAGGGCCGCCACGACGCGTCCTCGTGTCCGATCGCGGCCGTCAGCCGGACACGCGGGTCCCCATCCGTGGCGAGCTCTTCGTAGAGCCGACGGGCGGTCGGGAAGTCACCACCGTGCAGGTGACAGCGCGCCGCCGCCGAGAGGAGTTCGACCCGGGTCGGTCCTCGCGCGACGCGCACCTGCGCCGCGCGCTCGTACAGCACGGCCGCCTCGCGATGGGCGATCCCGCGCTCGGCCTGGCGGGCGGCGAGTACCAAGTAGTGCACGGCCTTGTCCGCGTGTCCCAGGGCGCGCGCCCGGAAGTAGTGATGGGCCAGCGCGGCCACCCGCGTCGGGTCCCGCTTCTCGACGGCCACGGCGACCCGCGCGTGCGCGGCCGCCAGGTCGCCGGCCGACATCCGGTCGAGCACGGCCTGACGAGCCAGGGCATGCGCGAACCGATAGTCGCCGTCTGCCGCACCCGCGACGAGCAGGCCCGCGCGCACGCCGAAGTCGATCCCCGCGAGGACCTCGGTCGAATCGAGTCCGTCGGACAGGGCCTCGGGGTCGACGACGTCGCCGGCGACCGCGGCCAGCTCGATCACGCGTGCGTGGCGCACATCGAAGGCCGCCAGCCTGCGAGCGAGTGCATCCTGGACCGAACGTGGGGCGGCGACGCCGGAACGGACCGCGGTCAGACCGCCACGGCCGGCCAGATCGTGCCAGTACTCCTGGAGGAAGAACGGGTTCCCGCCGGTGTGGTCACGCAGCACCGGCGCTGCCGATCTCGCCGACGCGCGGGACACCCCGGCGGCGCGAACGAGATACTCGGCCACGTCGTCGGTGCTCAGGCCGACGAGGTCGATCCGGGCGACACCGTCGAGACGATGCAGATCGGCCAGCGCGAAGCTGACCGCGTCGGTGCGATCCGGGGCGGTCGTGCGGAGGGTCGCCAACACGAGTAGCCGCTCACCGGCCGTGGACTCGACCAGATGAGACAGCATCGCCAGCGTCGGTTCCGAAGCCCACTGCAAATCCTCGAGGACGATGACCAGGGGGCGGCGCTCGATGGTCGCCAGCAGTACCCGCAGGAGAGCGTCGAACAGCACGGGCCGGGAGTCTCGGTCGCCCGGGTTCGGTTCGGCCGACGGCCAGTACCGCGACACGCTGGTGGTCAGGCGCAGCAGCGGGGCTGCCGCCGCGGGCGCGATAGTCCGCAGGATTTCCGGCGGGGTCTGTTCGATCGCCTGCTCGAGAATCGCGACGAAGGGCCGGTACGGAATGTCGAGGTCTTCCCGACACGCACCCCACAGCACCGTGGCACCGTGCGCGCGCAGCGCCGCGGCCGCCTCGCTCACCAGCCGGGTCTTGCCGACGCCGGGCTCGCCGCCTACGAAGACGACCTGTCGCCGATCGTCCTCGACCGCGGCCCAGACGGCCTCGAGCCGCGCGACTTCCGCGCGGCGGCCGACAAAGGCCGTGCCACTTCTCGGCGGAGCCGATTCCGTCACTTCTCGACCATAGCCGGATTCGACGACCACGGAGATAGTCCGATCTGACCCCCTCGCGGCGACGCCGATTCGATCAGATCAGGTCAGGCGCACCGGGCGGGCGCTCCGTAGCGTCACAGGTAACGCCGACCGAGGAGCACGCCATGGCAACGCCGATCGAGGACCTGCCCATCGAGGTCGCCCAGGGCGAGTTGGTGACCCGGTACATCGAGTGGGGCGACATGGCGATCCGGCACGCCAGCGTGCCGGCCGGGACCGATTTCGGCCCCGTCCTGCACGGTCTTCCCGACGACCGGTGCCCCTGCCCGCACTGGGGAATCGTGCTGGCCGGGTCGTTGCGGCTCGAGCACGCCGACGGCACGGTGGAGACGGCGAACGCCGGAGAGGTCTATTACTGGCCGGCCGGGCACACCGCCACCTCCGCCGGGGGAGCCGTCTTCCTCGAGGTCGGTCCGGTGGCGCAGATGCGCCAGTTCCACGACCACGTACTGCGCGGCTGATCGCCGCACCGGCTCGACTCGACCTCCAGGAGCAGACATGAACGGCACGCCGGCACTGACCATGCTCGAAGCGGTTCGCGGTGAGGTGATCACGGCGCAGTCGCTTGGCTACGACCGGGCGCGCTCGGTCTACAACGGGATGATCGACCGCACGCCTCTCGCGATCGTCGGCGCCGTCGACGTCGCCGACGTGCGCACCACCGTCGACGCCGCCCGGGAGAGCGGACTCGACCTGGCCGTTCGCGCCGGCGGCCACAGTGTCCCCGGTTTCGGCACCGTCGACGACGGCATCGTCGTGGACCTCTCCGCGATGAAGGGCATCCGCGTCGATCCCGAGCGGCGGATCGCCCGAGTACAGGCCGGCTGCACCTGGGGCGACTTCGACCACGCCGCGCACACCTTCGGCCTCGCCACCACCGGCGGGATCATCTCGACCACCGGCGTGGCCGGTCTGACCCTCGGCGGCGGAATCGGGTACCTCGCCCGTGCCTACGGTCTGTCCATCGACAACCTCCGATCCGCCGACGTGGTCCTGGCCGACGGCACCTTCGTGACGGCGAACGCGACCGAGCACCCCGACCTGTTCTGGGCACTGCGCGGCGGCGGCGGCAACTTCGGAGTGGTGACGGAATTGGAGTTCGACCTGCATCCCGTGGACACCATCTACGGCGGACCCATGTTCTTCGAGCTCGACGCCGCCGAGAAACTGTTGCGGACCTACCGTGACTGGATCGCCGCGGCACCGCGCGCGATGGGCGCCTTCCCCGCCTTCCAGATCGCCCCGCCGCTGCCCTTCATCCCCGAAGACCGGGTCGGCGAGCCCTTCATGCTCGTGGTCTCGTGCTTCAACGGCAGCGACGAGGAGGGCGAAGCACTGCTCGCGGACCTTCGAGCGGTCGCGACGCCGGTCGCCGAGCACGTGGGCCGGATGCCCTATCCGGCGCTCAACAGCGCCTTCGACGCGCTGCTTCCCGCCGGACTACAGCACTACTGGAAGGCGGCGTTCCAGCCCGAGCTCACCGACGGCGCCATCGCCGCCCACCTCGAGTTCGGTCCCCGGGTCCCCGCCATGCAGTCCACCATGCACCTCTACCCGATCGATGGCGCCGTGCACGACGTCGCGGTGGACGCCACCGCGTTCGCCTACCGAAACGTGAACTTCGCTCCCGTCATCGCCGGTATGTGGCCGGACCCGATCGACAACGAATCCAATACCGAGTGGGTGCGCGACTACCACGCCGCGCTCGAACCGCACACCGCCGACGGCGGCTACATCAACTTCATGGCCTCCGACGACCAGAGCCGCATCCGCGCCAACTACGGCCCGAACTACGACCGTTTGGCGGCGGTCAAGAAGGCCTACGACCCGGCCAACCTGTTCCATCTCAATCAGAACATCGCCCCGGCCGGATAACGCGATCACCGGGCCCGCGAGGGCTGCGGCCGGGCCTGCCGGCACCCGGCTCGGACCGCGGTGATGGGCATTCCGCGCATTCGATCTAGAACACGTTCTACACTCCGGCCATGGACCTTGTCGCGATCGAGGAGATCAAGCGTCTCAAGCACCGGTACTTCCGCACACTCGACCTGAAACTGTGGGACGAATTCGCGGACTGTCTCGCCGAGGACATCTCCGCGCGCTATGGCACCCAGGCCATGGCCGAGCCGCTGCATTTCGACAGCCGGGCCCGTGTCGTGGCGTTCATGGAGCAGAACCTCGGGCCCGGGATCGTCACGGTCCACATCGCCAACCATCCCGAGATCGACGTCGACGGTGATACCGCGCGGGGTTCCTGGGCGTTCGAGGACACCGTCCTGGTGCCGGACGCGAAGGTCCAGATCCGCGGCGGCGGATACTATTCCGACACCTATCGTCGCGACCCGGACGGTGCGTGGCGGATCGCCTCGACACGCTACGAGCGCATCTACGAGGCATCGACCTCGCTGGCGGACCTCCCGAGCTTCACGATGCTCGCCAACCGGTGGGACCCTTCGCTCGAGCACTGACCACCGTGGTGGGCAGACCGTCGGTCGGTCGCGTCAGCGCTGTTCGGTGAGCGCCCGGCGCGACTCCTCGTGCAGGATCGCGAGGAGTTCCTCCTCCAGCGCGACGAACTCGGGCGCGGTGATCATGGACAGTCCGCGCGGGCGCGGCAGGTCGATGCGCAGTTCGTGGCGCACGGTGGCCGGGCGGGCCGACAGCACGATCACGCGGTCCGACAGATAGACCGCCTCACGGACATCGTGGGTGATCATCAAGACCATCCAGCGGTAGCGCTGCCAGACCTCCTGCAGCCACGACTGCATCTCGGTGCGGGTCAGGGAGTCGAGTGCCCCGAAGGGTTCGTCGAGCAACAGCAGTTCGCGCTCCTGGACGACAGTCCGCAGCAGCGCGGCCCGCTGCCGCATCCCACCCGACAGCTGGGACGGGCGGGCGTCCTCGAAGCCGGACAGCCCGAAGACCGGGAACAGCGCGCCGGCCCGGCGCCGCGCCTCCGCTTTCGGGACGCCCTGGACACGTAAACCGAGGATGGTGTTGTCCAGCACCGATCGCCAGGGGAACAGCAGGTCCTTCTGCGGCATGTAGGCGCAGTGCGACGCGGTGTCCTCGCCGTCGGCCGCGCGGAAGCCGACGCTGCCGGAGTCGGGGGATTCGAGTCCGGCCAGCATGTTGAACACGGTGCTCTTGCCGCACCCGCTCGGTCCGATGACGGTGACGAACTCGCCCGATCGGACGGTGAACGACACCCCGCCCAGCACCGCGAGGTCCGGGCTGCGCCGACCGGGTTGCGGGAACGACTTGGTGAGACTGTCGACGACGATGCGGTCGCGCTCGGCGTCAGTCACGTCGGCTCCTGTTCTGCGCGCGCGACCACGGCGCGACGAGGCGTTCGATCGCGAAGGTCGACAGGTAGAGCGCGATGCTCAGCAGCGCCGTGACCAGCACCGCCGCCAGCACCAGGTCGGTGCGGAACGAATTCTTCTGCAGGCTCATATAGATGCCGAGACCGGCACTCGCGCCGACGTACTCGGCGAACACCGCGCCGACGACGGCATAGGTGATCCCGATCCGCAGCGCCGTGAAGAACCGTGGCAGGGCGGACGGTAGTCGCACATACCGGAACTCCTGCCACCGGGAGGCGCCCATGCTCCGCAGCAGCGCGCCCGCGTCGCGGTCGGCCGCGGCGAATCCCTCGATCAGGCCGATGGCCATCGGGAAGAAGGTGACCAGCGCGACCACCAGGATCTTCGGCAGGAGACCGAACCCGAACCAGATGATCATCAACGGTGCGATCGCCACGATCGGCACGGTCTGCGACGCGACGAACAGCGGCACCAGCGCCCGCCGCAGCCACGGCGAGAAGTCGACGATCACCGCCAGCACCCACGCCAGCGTCAGCGACACCGCGAACCCGGCCAACGTCACCTGCAACGTCGCGGCGGCGTGGGACAGGATCTCGTCCCGGTGCGCCCACCCCTGCTGGACCACCCGCAGCGGCGACGGCAGCACCTGCGGTCGGACACCGCTGCTGGTGACGTAGACCTGCCAGCCGGCGACGAGCGCCGCCACCGTGACGAACGACGGTATCGCCCACCGGATCCCGGCCCAGCGCGCCGTCCCGCCGTCGTCGCCGGTGGGGGCCGGCGACGACGCGGCTACGGGCAGCTCACCGGTCGGCGAGGTACTCATCGGTGAAATAGGTCGACCAGTCGGGTTCGGTGGTCAGCGGCTTGCCATCGGGGCCGGTCNCAGCTCACCGGTCGGCGAGGTACTCATCGGTGAAATAGGTCGACCAGTCGGGTTCGGTGGTCAGCGGCTTGCCATCGGGGCCGGTCAGCAGGCCGCTCCGGTACAGGAAGCCGGAATTGGCCGACCACTGCTCCACCGTCTGGGTGCCCACCGTGCCCTGGGCATCCTTCATGAACTGTTCGGCCAGCATGCGCTGGCTCTCGAAGACCAGCTTCTCGTCGGTGAACGCGCCCGGGTTGGCGGTGATGAGATCCTGCGCCGCCGCGTCCGGGTTGTCCGCGGCGAACTGGTAGCCGCGTTGCAGCGCCTGCACGAATTTCGCGGCGCGGTCCGGGTTCTGGGCCAGCCAGCCCTCGTTGGCATCGATCACGATCGCGTAGGAATCCGGGAAACCGAAGTCGGTGTAGCGGAAGTATCGCATCGGGGTGCCGTGGTGTTCGGCCTCGATCCCTTCCCACGCCAGGTACGAGACAGTGAAGTCCGCCTTGCCGGAGTAGACCGCTTCGTAGGCCGACGAACCCAGCACCACCGAGGTGAAATCGCCGCGGCCACCGTCGTTGCGGATGACCTGCTGCAGCGCCTCCCGCTCACCCGGGTCGCCGAAGCCGGCGTAGGTCTTGCCGTCGAGATCCTTCGGGCTCGCGAGGTCGGCGCGATCGGCGCGCACCCCGATGCCCGTCGCCCAGTGCTGCAGCGGCGCGAGCACCGACTTGACCTGCGCGCCCGACGCGCGGGCGAAGGTCGACGAATTGTGGGTACTGATCCCGAATTCCGCGTTGCCGGCGTCGATCATCGTATCGACCGAGGTGTTGTTGTACGGCAGGACCTGCACATCCAGGCCGGCGTCGGCGAAATAGCCGCGCTGCAACGCGACGTAGAGCCCGGCATGGTTGGTGTTGGGCGTCCAGTCCAGCGCGAACCGAATCGTCTGATCGGAGCCGCCGCCCGAACCGCAGGCGGTCAGCAGCGACAGCGCCGCGACGGTGGTGGCCATGACCGCGAACGCGCGGCGAAGACGCCCGCTCATGCGGCAGGCCAGGGCTGCGGATGCAGGGCGGTGTCCCAGAACATCAACTCGTAGCGCACGGCGAGGACGAACGCCTTCTCCATCGCCGCGCGCTCCTGCTCGCTCGCCGAGTCGGCGGCGGCGTCGACCAGCGAGCGGGCCGTGGCCGCGGACTGCTGGAACTCCGCCGCGCCGTAGGTGCTGACCCACTGGGCGTACGGATGGGCGGGATCGGTCGCGATCACCTTCGCGGCGCTCTCGGCCAAGCCGCGGCCCACGTCGGCGTAGATCCAGAAGCAGGGCAGCACGGCCGCCGCGGCGACGGCGTAGGACTCGGTCGCGGCCGCGGCGATCAGGAAGGACACGTAGGCGAGGCAGGTCTGCGAATGCTCCGCGTCGCCCTGCCGCGGGGGCAGCGCTCCACCGGTGAGCATCTGATCGTGCATGGCCGACTCGACCGCGGCCGCGTTGGCGGACGAGGTCGCCCAGAACGCCGCCGTCCGCGGGTCCGGTGACTTGGCGGCCAGGATCGCCAGCGCCTTCGAATACCCGGTCAGATACAGCGAATCCTGCTCGATGTAGGTGCGGAACACCTCGAGCGGCAACGTGCCCTCGCCGAGGTGGCGCAGGAATTCCAGCTCGTCGATCGCGCTGCGCAGGACCTTGGTCCGGTCCCAGAGGTGATCGGTGAACAAGCCGGTATTTGTGGTGTGGGCGCGCAACACCGTGACATCCCTTCGTCAGCATTACCTGAACAGGTTCAGCGGGTCTGTTCTCAGCCTCGCGGTCGCGAGACACCCCGTGTCGGAACTCGACCGACACTAGCAGCGACCACCGACACGCGGACGCCGCCCGGGTGCGCGCGCAGTCCCGCTCACGGTGGTAAGTGTTCGGCCGCGGATCGGCACCCAGTAACTTGGCTGCCAAGGAAGCCGTCTTCCGCACCCGTCGGACCCGCCGAACGAAGAGAGCTGAGCAATGTCGACCTCTACCGCGCGTGCACACATCGGTGTCACCGGCCTGGCCGTGATGGGCAGCAACATCGCCCGCAACTTCGCCAAGCACGGCTACACCGTCGCGCTGCACAACCGTTCCGTGGCCAAGACCGACGCGCTGCTCGCCGAGCACGGCGACGACGGCGACTTCGTCCGCACCGAGACCGTCGAGGAGTTCGTCGCGGCGCTGGAGAAGCCGCGGCGGGTGCTGATCATGGTCAAGGCAGGCGAGGCGACCGACACCGTCATCGAGGAACTGGCCGCCGTGATGGAGCCGGGCGACATCATCATCGACGGCGGCAACGCCCTCTACACCGACACCATCCGCCGCGAGGCCGCCCTGCGCGAGCGGGGCCTGAACTTCGTCGGTGCGGGCATCTCGGGCGGCGAGGAAGGCGCGCTCAACGGTCCCGCGATCATGCCGGGCGGACCGAAGGAGTCCTACGAGTCGCTCGGCCCGCTGCTGGAGTCGATCGCGGCCCAGGTCGACGGCACCCCGTGCTGCACCCACATCGGCCCCGACGGTTCCGGGCACTTCGTCAAGATGGTGCACAACGGCATCGAATACGCCGACATGCAGCTGATCGGCGAGGCCTACCACCTGTTCCGGGACGCGCTCGGCTTCGACGCCGGGCAGATCGCGCAGGTGTTCACGCAGTGGAACTCCGGCGACCTGGAGAGCTACCTGGTCGAGATCACCGCCGAGGTGCTCGCCCAGGTCGACGCCAAGACCGGCAAGCCGCTCGTCGACGTCATCGTCGACGCCGCCGAGCAGAAGGGCACCGGCCGCTGGACGGTCAAGTCAGCGCTCGATCTCGGCGTGCCGGTGACCGGCATCGCCGAGGCGGTCTTCGCCAGAGCGCTGTCCGGTTCCCGGGCCCAGCGCAAAGCCGCGGTGGGCCTGGCGTCGGGCACCCTGGCCGACAAGCCCACCGATGTCGAGCAGTTCACCGAAGACATCCGGCAGGCGCTGTACGCCTCGAAGGTCGTCGCGTACGCGCAGGGCTTCGACCAGATCGCCGCGGGCAGCGCCGAATACGGCTGGGATCTGCACCCCGGTGATCTGGCGACCATCTGGCGCGGCGGCTGCATCATCCGGGCCCGGTTCCTGAACCGGATCAAGGACGCCTACGAGCAGGACCCCGCCCTGCCGAGCCTGATCCTGGCGCCCTACTTCCGCGAGGCCATCGAGACCGCGATCGACAGCTGGCGGCGCGTGGTGTCCACCGCCACCCTGCTCGGAATCCCGGTCCCGGCGTTCGCGTCCTCGCTGTCCTACTACGACGCCCTGCGGGCCGAGCGCCTTCCGGCCGCCCTGACCCAGGGCCAGCGCGACTTCTTCGGCGCCCACACCTACGAGCGCATCGACGCCGACGGCAAGTTCCACACGCTGTGGAGCGGTGACCGCAGCGAGGTGGCCGCGGACTGAGCGCCCGCTACTGACAGTTCCGCTCGTCGGAGCCGTCGCCACAGTCGTCGTCACCGTCGCACAGCCATTGTTTCTGAATGCATCTGTCGTTGTCGCAGGTGAATTCGTTCGGCTCACACAGGTGCTTACCGCTGTGACATTCGCTGCGGGCTCCGCCCGGACCGAATGCGAACGACATCAGCGTCTCGGCGTCGACGGTGGCGGCGACTTCGGCCACGGCCGGCGCGGACAGCAGCGCCAGCGTTGTCATGGTCGCTCCGAGAGCTGTCGCGAGGACGGTAAAGACACGCATTCGAGCGACCTCCTGCTGAGATTCGTTCTCCGTGTAAGAACTTCGGTCTCCAGCGAACAGTCGAGCGTCGATTCCCTGTCGAGGATCGCACGCCGGACCACCGAATCCGGGGAAGCGGATGGCACAACCCGGATCGCAGGTCGTCGGTCCCGATCCCGCTCGGCCGGCGCGAAGGTGGTGGCGACCGCTCGCGCTGAGACAAGCACCCCGTTGTGCGAAACGGGGTTTTATGGCTTCTGACGGGGCGCAATAACGTCGAATACGTGGAGTGGAATTTTCAGTCGGCCGAAGAGTTCTCAACTGCCCTGCGTGCCGGTTCGGTGAGCTCGGCAGAACTCACCGAGGCGGCGATCGCCCGTATCGAGCGTGAGGACCGGGCGATCAACGCGATCTGTGTACCGGACTTCGACCGCGCGCGGGCCGCCGCACATCGTGCCGATCAGGCGCGTGCCCGCGGCGAGGATCGGCCGCTGCTCGGCATCCCGATGACGGTCAAGGAGTCCTACGACGTCGCCGGGCTACCCACGACCTGGGGTATGCCGCAGCACGCGAACTATGTCCCGACCGAGAACGCGGTCCAGGTAGCGCGGCTCGAGGCCGCGGGCGCGGTCGTGCTCGGCAAGACCAATGTGCCGCTGGGCCTGCAAGATATCCAGAGCTTCAACGAGATCTACGGCACCACCACCAACCCGTGGGATCACGAGCGCACCTCGGGTGGATCCTCCGGCGGCTCGGCGGCGGCCCTGGCATGTGGGTTCGGCGCGCTGTCCCTCGGTTCCGACCTGGCCGGTTCGCTGCGTACTCCCGCGCATTTCTGCGGTGTCTACGCGCACAAGCCGACAGTCGGGCTGGCGCCGACGCGCGGCATGGTCGCCCCGGACGCGCCCGCCCTGCCGATCGATCTGGACCTCGCGGTCGTCGGTCCGATGGCGCGCACCGCCCGCGACCTGGGCCTGCTGCTCGACGTCATGGCCGGACCGGACCCGCTCACACACGGCCGGGCCTACGACGTGACGCTGCCGCCCGCGCGTCACGAGCGGCTGGCCGACTTCCGGGTCCTGGTCGTCGAGGACCATCCGCTCATACCCACCGGCGCCGCCGTGCGGGCGGGGGTGAACCGGGTGGCCGACGCGCTGATCGACGGCGGCGCCCGCGTCGAACGGCACAGTCCGCTGCTGCCCGACCTGACCGAAGCCGGGACGCTCTACACACAGTTGCTGTTCTCGGGCTCGGTGGCACGATTTCCCGTCGACGCCTACGAGCAGCTGCAAACCCGCGCCGCCGAACTCCACGCCGACGACCGGAGTCTCGACGCCGCGCGGCTGCGCGCCATGGTGTTCACCCACCGCGACTGGCTCGCGGTGACCAACCGTCGCGAACTGCATCGCCACGGCTGGCGTCAGCTGTTCGCCGAGTTCGACGCGGTGGTGTGCCCGATCACACCGACTCCCGCGTTCCCGCACGATCACAACCCTGATCTGCTGGAACGCCGGATCGACATCGACGGCGGCGCGTACCCGTACTTCGACCAGCTCGTCTGGGCCGGTCTGGCCACGATGCCCGGCCTGCCCGCGACCGCCATCCCGACGGGTCTGTCCACCGCAGGACTGCCGGTGGGCGTGCAACTCATCGGACCGATGTTCGAAGACCGTACCCCGTTGCGGCTGGCCGAACTGCTCGAGCAGAAGATCGGCGGCTTCCGGCCGCCGAGGTAGCCCGCCGCACCGGGTCACCGATGAGTTCTCGCCGCCGGACACGTCACTATCGGCATGACGACACACACGCTCGCTACTCCCGGCGCAACGCTCACCTACGACGTCCACGGGCCGCTCCCGACCACCGACGGACGGCCGCCGCTGCTCATGATCGGCCTCCCGATGGACGCGAGTGGCTTCACCGCGCTCGCGTCGCATTTCCCCGATCGCACGGTCGTCACCTACGACCCGCGCGGGCTCGGTCGCAGTGTCCGCACCGACGGCCTGGTCGACAACGTCCCCGCCGTGCACGCAGAGGACGTCCACGCCGTCATCGAGGCGCTCGGCGCGGGCCCGGTCGAGATCTTCGCCAGCAGCGGCGGGGCCATCGTCGCGTTCGCGCTGGTGAGCGCGCACCCCGACGACGTGACCACCCTGGTCGCACACGAACCGCCGTTGCTGTCCGCGCTGCCCGATGCCGCCGCGGCCGAGCGGGCCGCGGCGGGGTACCGCGAGGCCTACGCCGCGAAAGGCTTCGGCACGGGCATGGCGGCTTTCATCGCGATGACCTCCTGGCAGGGCGAATTCACCGACGACTACTTCGCCGCGCCCGCCGCGGATCCCGCGTTGTTCGGCCTGCCGGCCGAAGACGACGGCGCCCGCGACCACCCGCTGCTCTCGGAGCGATCCCGCCCGGTCCTGGACTACCGCGCCGACCTCCCCGCGCTCACCGCGGCGCCGACCCGGATCGTGCTCGGCTACGGCGAGGAGTCGACGGGCACGGTCACCGAGCGCACCTCGACGGCGATCACCGATCGACTCGGCAGCCGACCGGTCGTCTTCCCGAGCCACCACGGCGGCTTCACCGGTGCGGAGTCCGGTTATCCGGGGCAGCCGGAGGCTTTCGCTCGTACCCTCCACGGAGTCCTCGACAGCATCCGGTGATCCAGTGTGTCCCGACGTCGCCGCCACGCCGGGCGAAGCTCACCACGGGTGTCGAGTTCCCCGCGATCGGTTCGGAAGCGCGACGTCGGGTATGCGCGAGGTGACGCCGCTGGATTCGGCGGCGTCGCCGACGGCCGATAGAGGAGGTCGAATTGGATATCGAACGAGGCAACACCAAGCATGGACCCGCTCACGACGCGGAGTTGGCCGACGAACTGGACAAGGCTCTCCGAGGCACGGGCCGGGTCGAGGACTGGCGTGAACCGGAACCGCTCTCCGGCGACGACACCGAGAGCGACATCGGATCCGACTACCGCAACCGTGCGTTTCCCGCCCCCACTGCTTCGCCGCGGCCTCGCGCGAGCACGCCGACGAAGGCGGACGGCGACGAGCGCAAGAAGGTACCGCTGATCGATCTCCGCGGGCTCACCGACCTGCCGAACGCCGTCGTGTCCGCCGCGTTCCAGACCGCGGCGCGGGTGCGGCACGCGCGGGTGTTCCACCCGCGGGGAATCCGCCTGGCCGGGCGATTCCGGCCGACGCAGCAGTACGAACAGTGGTTCGGGGCCGGTGATCGGGCGGTCATCGCCCGACTGTCGAAGGGACTGGGTAGTCCGGTCGGGGTGCCCGACGTGCTCGGGTTGGCGTTTCGGGTGCTCGATCGCGACGATCACCCGTGGGATTTCGCGCTGGCGACCACGGGCCGCGGCACCCTCGGCCGATTCGTCTTCACACCGGCGCGCGGCTGGTCGACGGCCTGTTTCGGCTCGCTGTTGCCGTACCGGTTCGCCGACGCCTCACCGGCGTGGTTGTTCGCCGAGCCGCTCGACCCCGAGGCGCTGCCGAACACCGCGTCGTTGCAGGCGGTGGGCGACTACCTCGACGGTCAGGTGATGCGCTACACCCTCACCGCCGACGGGCTGGGCGGCCCCGCCGAGACGATCGGTGAGCTGGACCTGCGCCGCGCCGAACCGGGGGAGCACCGCACGGACTTCTTCGACCCGGTCCTCAACCATCCCGCCGAGGTGGCGTTGGTCCCGAACGTGGTCAACCGGATCCGCGAGAGCGCCTATACCGGCAGCCGGCGCGGCCGCGATGACGAGGGGCCGCGGCCCGACTGAGCGGAACGTGGCCTCGGCCCCCACGACGGGCTACAGCGCGCGCCGGGTCCGGCCCCGATCCGCGATGCGGAATTCGACGGTGACCGGGATGGCGGCGAGGTCGAGCGCGGTGCGCAGGCGCGGCACGGCGTGGCCGAGGATGCGCCTGCGCAGGGCGGGCAGGTCGGCGACGGGATCGGTGTCGATGAGCAGATGCAGGTCGGGGGCCGTCGCGCTACCCGCGAGACGTGCTGTCGCGGAACGGACTCCCTCGTAGGTCGCCACATCGGCGGCCACCGCGTCGGCGGCGGTGCCGGAGCCGAGAATCGTGCCGCCGTGCCCGGCGGTGTCGCCGAGCTGCCACACGGCACGCTTGGGCAGCCGGGTGAACTGGGCAGCCAGCCAGCGCAGCGAGATCAGTGCGAGCACCACCGCGCCGGCGATCACGAGGTAGAAGACGATGCTGGGCGGCTCTTCGGTGCCGGGAACCAGCGGGGTCGCGGGGGAGACCCGGAAGGCACCGAAGTGCGCCGCGATCAGCAGCCCGCCCGCCGTGGCGAGCACGATGCCGAGCAGTGCGAGCACACCGCGGTTCAGCCGGGCCGGCCGGTTGGCGGTGGTCATCGCGCACCCCCGTGGCCGATGGTGCGCAGGCTGGTGCGCAAGCGGGGGACCTCGGCCGGCTTGATCCGGTCGAGCCGCTCCGCGACCGCCACCCCGACGTCCTGGGCGGTCTGCTCGGCCGTGTGGTGGGTATGGCCCGAGACCTGGATCTTCTTGCGACGCAGTCGGACCCGGGATCTGTCCAGGCCGTCCACCCCGCCGGTGGCGTCGGCGAGCGCGTTGCGCAGGCTGCGGCGGGCGATGCCGGCGTCGATGCCGTCCCCGGCTTCGAGCGCCAGCACCACCGGCTTGCCCGGCAGCGCCGCTACCGCCAGCAGGGCCAGACCGAGTACCGCGACGACGATGCCGACGCCGAGCACCCATCCGCTACCCCACGCCGTCTGGTGCAGCCGGGTGGCGATGCTGTCGTAGGAGACCCATTCCCGTGTCCCGGTGAGCCGCTGGACCAGCGACACCACCACGAGCACCGCGACGGCGCACAGCGCCAGCGCGGCGACGACGGCCGGGACGACCCGGCGTGGGCGGCGTGTCATCGGACTCTCCTCTCGGGCGGTTCCGGCACCATGGCCGAGACCTCGATGTCGACTCGTGGCACGGTGAGCCCGGTCAGCTCCTCGGTCCTGGTGATCAGATGCGCGCGGCACTGCTCGGTCACGCCGCGCACCGACAGCGGATAGCGGACGGGGAGCCGGACGCGCAGGGTCGCGCCGGTCCCGACAACCTGCGCGCTCACCTGCACCTCGGGCCCGACTCCGGTCACCTCGGCGGCGGCCCGCTCGGCGATGCGGCGTACCGCGCGCTCGCCGATCGTGGTCGTGCCGGGGAGCGGGGCGGCGGCGCTGGTCACCGCCTGCCCCGATCCTGCGCCGAGCGCAACAGCCCGGACAGGTCGACCTCGCCGTCGAGCCAGCGCCCGATCAGCAGGCCGAGGCCACCGAAGATCAGCACGACAGCGAACGCGCCCAAGCCACCGAAGGCGGCGGCGAATCCGAGGGACAGACCCATGACGAGGCAGATCGTGGTGGCGTTCATGTCACTGCACCCGGTCGCGGCTCGGCGCCTGCTGCTCGGCGGAGTCGTCCTCGATGTAGACATCGTTGACGTTGATGTTGACCTCGACGACCTCGAGCCCGGTCATCTGCTCGATGGCCGTGATCACGTTGCGGCGCACCGCGATCGCCAGTTCCGCGATGGCGACGCCGTATTCGACGACGAGTTCCAGGTCGACGGCGGCCTGCTTCTCACCCACTTCGACCGAGACGCCCTGGCCGATGCTCGAGGACGCGCCCGGAATGCGGTCGCGCAGTGCGCCGATCGCGCGAGCGGTGCCGCCGCCGAGGTCGTGGACGCCCCTGACCTCCCGCGCCGCCAGACCCGCGATCTTCTGGACGACGGCGTCGGCGATCGTGGTGGTGCCCTGATCGGTCACCAGGGCGCTCGGGCGGTTCGACCCGTCCCGGCCGGCCCCGGCCTTCTCCACGGCCTTGGCGTTCTCGGTGGTCGTGCTGGACATGATGCCTCCCGATTGTCTTGTGTTCCAAGGGTTGACGAACTGTCATAGGTAGGACACCGCCGTCGGGCGATCGTCACGGTCCCGATGAGTGATCTGGATCGCTGTCGGCGGCGAAGGCGTCGACGTCGAGATCCACAACGTGCACGCGCAATCCGGCGCCGGCCCAGCTGGTTCCGGCCAGGACCGGCCGCACGGCCGAGTCCAGCTTCTCGAGCAGGGGCGCCAGCGGCAGCGTGGTGGCGACGACCCGGATCTCGACCGTCTCCTCGCCCAGGTCGACGGCGGCTCTGCCCGCGTTCCACGGCAGCCAGCGGCTGTTCTGCAGACCCATCGGGACCGCGGGGTGGGCGCCGTCGATGGCGTCGATCGCCGCGATGATCCGGTCGGTCAGGTCCTCGTCGCCGCTCACGGCCGCCCCGGTTCGATGTCGAGCACGTACACCCGCACCGAGTCGACCTCGGCGCCGGTGGATTCGGTGACGGCCTCGGCCACGGCCCGCTGCACGGCGCCGCCGACCTCGACGACGTTGCCCGATGCCGAGAGCGCCAGATCGATCTGGATGTCGAGCAGGCCACCGGCGCGGCGCACCCTGACTCCGGCCGACGCGGCCGGTTCGCGGCCGATCCACAACTGCCGCCCGGAGCGGGCGAGATGCCCGACCAGTCCGAGGACGCCCGGTTCGAGCCTGGCCACGCCCGGCACCTGCGCCGCCGCTCGGGCGGCCACGCCGGCGATCACCGCGTCCCCGACGACCAGCTCGGTCGCGGGGGCCGGGCCCGTCACCTGTCCTCCTCGTAGAGGTCGACCACGGTGATGTCGAGCCTGCCGAGCCGTACCCCGACCCGCGCGGTGGTCGCGGCCCGCGCGCGTTCACGCACCGCGGCGACCAGTGTGTCGATGGCGTGGGCGCCGTTGCGGACGGCGATGGTCATCTCGACCGTGATCTCCTGTTCGCCGTCGGATCCGGGTTCGCTGCTGCGCACCCGGCAGCCGCGTGCGCGCACGCCGTCGACGGTGTCGGCGGCGAATCGCAGCACGGTGGCCACGGCCTGCTCGCTGACCTGGACGGCGCCGGGGTGGGGCGTGTCGACGGACAGGGTGCGGCCGCGGCGCACATCGGCCCGCACAGCGGACATGATCCGGCCGAACAGGTCGGGCGGCGGCGGGTCGGGTTCGTCGATGAGCTCCCTGGTGGCGTTGCGCAGGGTGAGCAGGCTCTCCCTGGCCCCGGCGCAGTGCGGGCACGAGGCCTCGTGCTGGTCGGCGTCCGGCGCGTCGAGCCGATCCCAGACCTGCTCCAGGCCGCGTCCGCAGGGGAGCAGGTAGTCGTTGTCGGTCTGGTTGGTCACCGCCATGGCTTCATCACCTCTGCCAGTTGGGCTCGGGCACGTGCGATCCGCCCGCGCACCGCTGTGCTGTTGGCGCCGACGATCTCGGCGATCTCGTCATAGGACCGGCCGTGGACCTCGCGCAGCAGCCAGCACGCGCGCTGCTCCGGCGTCAGCTGCTGCAGCGCGTCGGTGAGCGCGGCCATCTGGCTGTTCACCTCCGTGGCGTGCTCGGGCCTGGTGTCGGTGCGGGTCGAGGCCGTCGTGTCGGGGTCGACATCGGCGGGGACCCGCCGTGCGCGCAGGACGTTGAGGCACCGGTTGGTCGTCATCCGGTACAGCCAGCCCGCGAAGGCCGCGTCGTCCTGTAGTCGGGTGATCGTGCGCCAGGCTTTGAGGAACACCTCCTGGGTCACGTCCTCGGCCTCGGCCCGGTCGGCCAGCATCTTGGCGGCCAACCGGAACATCGGTCCCTGGTAGCGCAGCACCAGCTGCTCGTATGCCCGGACATCGCCGTCACGCGCTCGCCCGGCCAGGGTCGCGTCGTCCAGCTCTGTCTCGGGTGCGGGCGACGTCGTGGTCACACCGGCACCTCCTCCGCTGCTCCTGTGATGGACACCGATGCGCAGGAATTCGTCACGGCAAACTATCAGTGATCGTCGTCTCACTCCGGCTGCCGACGAGTTCCGGGGGTGTCGCGGTCACCGGCCCTCGCGCCGGTGCACGAGCGGCGGTTTCCCGGGCGGATCCGCGGGTAGGCGCGGAAGAGAACGTCGTTCCCGGACCCAGGAGGTGTATGTCATGCCCCAGCAGACGTGGAGTGCGAAACGCGAACGGCAGTACAAGGACATCAAGAAGTCCGAGCGTGACCGTGGTCGCAGTGAGAAGCGCGCCGAGGAGATCGCCGCGGCGACGGTCAACAAGACGCGATCCCGGCACGGCGAGACCAAGGGCTCGGGCGGCAAGTCCGCTTCGGGGGCGTCGTCCAAGCGCGGCGGGCAGCGGGCCCAGGGGAGTGGGAAGACCCGCGATCAGCTCTACGAGGAAGCCCGCCGCCGCAATATCGACGGCCGCTCGAAGATGAACAAGCAGGAACTGGCCCACGCCCTCGGTCGCGCCTGACCCGCTGCGAAAGGTTCGCCATGCAGATCGGATTCAAACTGGCGGCCGAGGCCTTCGACCCGAACGAACTGGTGCGCCAGGCCGTTCGGGCCGAAGCGGTGGGCTTCGACTTCGTCGAGATGAGTGACCATTTCCATCCGTGGCTCGACAACCAGAACCACTCACCGTTCGCGTGGACCGTGCTGGGCACGATCGCGGCACGCACCGAACGGATCGGCTTGGCCACCGGCGTGACCTGTCCGATGATCCGCTATCACCCCGCGATCATCGCCCAGGCCGCCGCGACGACCGCGCTGCTCTCCGACGGGCGGTTCACCCTCGGCATCGGTTCGGGCGAACGGCTCAACGAGCACATCGTCGGCGGGGACTTCCCGCCGGTGCGGGTGCGGCATCGAATGCTGCGCGAGGCGCTCGAGATCATCCGGTTGCTGTGGCGGGGTGGCTATCGCAGCTACGACGGGCGATATCTGTCGCTGTCGGACGCCCGGGTGTTCGATCTGCCCGAGACCCCACCGGAGATCGCCGTGGCCGCCGGTGGTCCGCGCGCGGCCGAACTCGCCGCCGAGCTCGGCGACGGGCTGTTCGCCACCGAACCGAAGCCCGAGCTGGTACGGGCCTATCGGCAGTCGGGCGGTGACGGGCCGCGCTACCTCGAGGTGGGCGTCGCCTTCGCCGACGACGAGCGCGCGGGCGCGCAAGCCGCGCTGTCGACCAACCGGTGGTCGGTCGGCGGCTGGAAAGTGATGAGCGAGCTGCCCAACCCGGCCAACTTCGCCGCCGCCACGACCACCGTGCGCGTGGACGACATGCTCGATGCCATGGTGTGCGGCAGCGACCCGAAACCCTATGTCGACGCGGTGCGCGACGCCGTCGAGGCCGGCTACGACCGGGTGGTGTTGATGAACGCCGGACCCGACATGGACGCGTTCCTCGATTTCTACCAGGGCGAACTGAACGATCTGCTGCGCGCGGAGGTCTGAGGGAGGCGGGGATGGCGATGCCGATCGGCCCGGCCGAGGCGGTGGCGTCGTGACGGTCTACCCCGGCGCCGCCGAGTACGTACCCGACACGGACGACCTGGAAGCGGTCCGTGCGGCAGCGGGCACGTGTCATGGTTGCGACCTCTATCGCGACGCCACGCAGACCGTCTTCGGTGCCGGCACGCCGCACGCGCGCACGGTCCTGGTCGGCGAGCAGCCCGGCAACGACGAGGACCTCGACGGCCACCCCTTCGTCGGTCCGGCTGGCCGACTGCTCGACCGCGCCCTCGACGACCTCGGCGTCGACCGGGCCGCACTGTATCTCACCAACGCGGTCAAGCACTTCCGCTTCGAGCGGCGCGGGAAACGACGCATCCATCAGCAACCCCGCCGCACCGAAATCGTCGCCTGCGCCCCCTGGCTGCGCACCGAACTCGACCTGGTCGCTCCCGACCTGGTGGTCTGCCTCGGCGCGATCGCCACCCACGCGGTCCTCGGCCCGCGGGCCGAGGTCACCGAACTCCGTGGCCACACCGTCGAACTCGACGACTTCCGGGTGGGCGTGACCGTCCATCCGTCCGCCGTCCTGCGAGCACCCGATCGCGCACGGTCCTACACCGAATTCGTCGACGACCTGGCGAGGGTATTCGAGATGCGATGACCGTGCGGCGGTGAACCTTGCATCACGTGCAATTCGGCAGTGTCGGCACCGAGTTCGGAGCAGCGGGCCGGGAAAGACAAGACTGCTTCTCGCCTGGTCGGGTGAATGGGGTCGGTGGACCTGAGTGGTGAAGTGTTCGTCCTGACCGGACCTCCCGCCGCGGGAAAAACGTCAGTCGCCCGGTTGCTCGCCGGGACGGCCGATGTCCCCACGGTCCATCTCGAGACCGACGTGTTCTACCGCTCGATCCGTACGGGGTTCGTCCTGCCGTTCCTCCCCGCAGCGCATCGCCAGAACGAGGTCGTGATCGAGGCGATCGTCGCGGCGGTCGAGGCGTACTCACGCGGCGGCTACGACGTGGTCGTCGACGGCATCGTCGGGCCGTGGTTCCTGCCGCTGTTGCGCGCACTCGCAACGGACGTGATTGACGGAGCTGCAAGTGGGAATAGCCGCGTCGATACAGGCCACCACAGTAGGGGGGTGGCCGCAGCAGGAGGTCATCATGCAGTTCGTGACGCCCGAGGACACCCCGTCCGACGAGGCCGACCCGCAGTCCGACCACGCTCTGGTGACAGCACTCCACGATCACCATCTGCGCGGCCTGCTGGTCACCGCGGCGGGACTGTCGACCGAGTCGCTACTGCGCGTCGGCGCCGCGGCCGAGACACTGCGCCGGACCGAGGGCCTGCATCCACTCGGCCTAACCGCCCAGCTCTGACCGACGTCAGGTGGCCGCGACGGTGAGATCGGTGATCGTGGCGCCGGGGGCGCTGTTCTGCACCGAGGCGATGCCTTTCTTCGCACCGTCCTTGGACTCATAGGCCTGCGACTGCGCGACGACCTCGTTGTTGCCCGCCTTGAGCCGCCACCGGAACTTACCCGCCGCGTCGGCGAAGATCTCGAACTTTCCTGCCATGACCGGGCCTCGCTTTCGTTCGCCGGGAAAACGTGCCTACCAGGGCAGAATACCCACTCGGACGGGTCTATTCTCGATCTTGTGGGTCTGGCGGTGCCGGCACCGATGCTGGCCACACCCGGACGGCCCCCGCGGCCGCCAGGTGGCTGGTGCGCGGAGATGAAGTGGGACGGCGTCCGCGCGATCGCTCGCTGCACCGGCGACGGGGTGAGCTTGTGGAGCCGGAACCTGCGCGAGATCACCGCCTCCTACCCCGACGTCGTCGCGGCGCTGACCGAGCTCACCGACGGACGAACCCTGCTGATCGACGGCGAGCTCGTCGCCCTCGATGCCGCCGGGGCCCCGTCGTTCTCCCGCCTGCAGCGGCGAATGCATGTCCAGCGGCCCGCGCCCGCGCTGCTCGAGCAGGTGCGCGTGGACTACCTCGGTTTCGACCTGCTC
Organism: Nocardia sp. No.11; assembly: GCF_038752175.1. Taxonomy (NCBI): domain Bacteria; kingdom Bacillati; phylum Actinomycetota; class Actinomycetes; order Mycobacteriales; family Nocardiaceae; genus Nocardia; species Nocardia sp. No.11. Next base: position 31,524 of record NZ_JBCGFB010000015.1, read on the forward strand.
GCCCTCGACGACGACATCCTGCTCGCGGACCCGTACTCGTCGCGACGGGCCGAGCTGGCCGATCTGCGCCTCGACGACGGTGTGCGCGTGCGGGTTCCGCCGAACTGGTCGTTGGCCGAGGTCGACGCCGAGCGGCTGCTGCGCACCGCCGCCGAAACCGGTCTGGAGGGCATTGTCAGCAAGCGGATCGACTCGATCTATGAGCCTGGTCGCCGCTCCTCGGCCTGGATCAAGACCGTGCTGCGCGCCACGACCGAGGCCGTCATCGTCGGCGCGGTCCCCGGAACCGGCGCCAACGCCGCCACTTTCGGCGGTCTGATCCTGGCCGGACACACCCCTGACGGACACCTGCGCTGCATCGGCGGGGTCGGGACCGGATTCACCACCGAGGCCCGCCGCAGCCTCCACGCTGCCCTCGAGAAGGTCCGCCGCGACACCAGCCCGCTCGACGACCCGCCGCCTGCCGCGGCGGTGCGGGCCGCCTGGTGGGTCGAGCCGGTGTTCGTCGCCGACATCGAGTACCGCGAGATCAGCGCCGACGGAATGCTGCGCCACCCCAGCTTTCGGGGGATCCGGACCGACAAGAAACCCGACGACGTCGCCGTGCCCTTCTAGGACCCGCGCGGTGCGCTCGTCACCAGGGCACGATTCCGGCGTAGTCGAAGAGTCCGCCGTCGGGCTGACCCAGCTGATCACGCTCGGACGGGCCTGCGCGGTGGTGCCCGAGTTCGTTGCGGGCGCAGCTCCGCGACGGCCACGCCACCGTGCCGGTGCCGGACGCACCGTCCGTCACCACCGTCATCGCCTGGCCGTCACACAGCAGATCGCGCGCCGTCGCGATCTCGTGCGGACGGCGATACGCCGGTAGCGGCGGCTACGAGCAGCTGTCGGGCGGCCGGGGAGCGAGCCGAGCACACCGCCCGCGACGACGCCGTTGGCGTCGCGAGTAGTGCGCGTCGGCTCACTCCCGCGGTCTATCCGGTGTCGACACCGTCCAGCGAAACGCAGGGAGCGGTCGGTGCCGTACGCATCCGGTCGACCGGCTCCACACAGCCGGGATGCCCGCTCGGCGTGGTGTGAAACGACGAAGCGGAGAGTTATGTCGCGATCGTTGTCGCCATCGACAACAGCAGCTCGAGCGCGTACCGCACCGATTGATCGAGCACCTGCGCCGGATCGCCGTCGAAGTGCCGATGGCTAGCTCGCGCGGCGCTGCGCGAAACGACGCAGAACCACACCGATCCGGCGGGTTCCCCGTCCTGCGGCCCCGGACCACCGACACCGGTGGTGGCGACGGCGATGTCGGCGTCCATCAGGGCCCGGACGCCCTCGGCCATCGCGGTGGCCGCGACCTCGGAGACCACCGGAACATCGGGAACACCCAGGACACGCTGCTTGACCTCGGTGGCGTAGGCGACGACGCCACCGCGGAACCATACGGCCGAATCGGGCGCGGCCCCCAGGGCGGCCGCGACATTGCCCGCTGTCAACGATTCGGCGACGGCCACCGTCAGGCCCCGCCGTTCGGCCAGATCTGCGAGCTGACGGGCGATCGCGCTCATGATCTCCTTCGACGATCGAGTCGTATCGGTGCGCTCCGTCAGCCTAGTGCGCCGGCACTCACGCTCGCGGCTGCCTGACGCCCGGCAGGAAGGTGGTCCAGTCGATTCGGGTGAGTCCGACGACCGCGGCGAGCAGCGCGATCTGAACGGCGATCCCGGCCGGCGAGGTCAGCGAGGAAACGAGCGTGGTACCGAGACTCCGCTCGGCCACCCCGGTCGCGCCGACATAGAAGGCGAAGCTGACCGTTCTTCCCGCGACGTGCGCCGCGGTGAGCGGAAGCAGGCGAAGCCCCATCAGACCCGCGGCCTCGAACATCTGCGCCGACGGCAAGGGGGAGACGAGGAAGACCCCCAGCACCGCGACGGTGCGACCGCGCCGCCGCGTGAGATAGTCGCCGGCTGTTCGCAGGTTGGCTCGTCGGCGTGCACCGAGATGGTCGCCGAGATGATGGGTGGCGGTGGCGAGGAGGTAGCGACCCGCGCCGGACGCGACAGCGGCGACGACGACGAGCGGGACCGGATGGAGGTGCCAATTCAACGCGAAGAACACCACCAGCACCGCATTGGGCGGTCCGAACGCGGGCAGCAGATTCACCGCGAACACCACGGCGACAACGATCAGGAAAGGCAGGACTGTCACGTTCATGACCAGACCGTGGTGATCGGCGCGCGGCGGCGAGACAACTCCGCGGCCCGCGACCGGATCAGCGGCGCCGGGCGAGCCGGCGCAACCGCTCGTGCTCGAGAACGAACACCGCGACGGCGGCGGTGAAGCACAGCGCGGTGGCGACGGCGCCGAGCCACGCCCAGCCGGCGAAGCCGTAGCCGGCGGCGGTGAGTGTCGATGCCAGGCCGACGACGCCCGCGAGAAAGAGCAGAATGCCGGGGATGTTGTAGGGATCGGCGAGGCTCTCGCCCGGCTTGCTGTGGTAGACCGCGTCGGACGTGGTGTCGCTCATGGTGTTTCTCCGATTTCGTCGTCTTGCGCCAACCGCGACCTGGACAGGTTGAGGGTCAGCGGTATCAGGTGGGAATGGATGCGTGCCGTCCGGGCGAGTTCGCGATAGGTCGACTCGACCACGTAGCGCACATACGTGCCGGGAACGTCGGGGAATCTGCGGGCGAGCAGTTGCGCGATGGCTTCCAGTTCGTCGGATGCCATCGGCGGTACCGTTTCCGCGACGGTGGAGACAGGCGCCGATCTCGGCGCCGCGTCCGTGGTGCGCGACTCGTCGACCGTCGGCGTGCTCATGAACTGTCACCTCTGCCGTCGGCGTGGACAATCCGTTTCGCGTACCCGGCGGTGTTCATCTCGGCCCCTTTCTGCCGGTCTCAGCGTGCACCGGGCGGCGCTTGTCCCGGCAGGGTCCGGAGACCCCGCGCGGGGGGCCTTTCGTCGTGTCCATCGGTGATGTCGGCAGGGACCCGCACGGGGCGAACGGCACTGCCGCCGGGGCTGCCCGAGAAGCGATGGTGACAGGGACGAATACCGATTGTCCGACCGTCGAGGAGGTCCCGATGCGCATCGAGACGGGAAAGCCGATGTGGCACCGCTGGATCGCCTTCGTCACCGTGGGCGAATTCCTCGGCTTCTCGCTACCGGCGATCGTGGCGACGGCGGTGTGGGAGCGCGGCGGATGGCCGGCGACGACGGCCCTACTGGCGGCAGGCCTGGGCGAGGGCATCGTGCTCGGCTGGTTCCAGGCGCGGGCACTACGCCCCGCGCTTCCCGAACTTCCCGGCCGCGCCTGGATCGCGGCGACCGCGCTCGGCGCGGCGATCGCCTGGTCCGTGGCGATGGTGCCGGTGGGCACCGACGGTTTCCGTGGCTGGCCGACAGCGGCGGCGATACCGGTGCTGTGCGCGGGCGGCGCCGTGGTGGTTTCGGCTATCGGGGTGGCTCAGTGGAGCGTGCTGCGCCGATATCTGGCACGGGCAGGCTGGTGGATCGGCGCGACCGCGCTGTCGTGGGCGGCGGGCCTGGTCGCGTTCGCGCTCTTCACCAGCCCCCTGTGGCAGCCGGGCCAGCAGCCGGTCGAGATCGCCCTGATCGGCCTGGCCGGGGGATTGCTGATGGCGTTCGTGATGGCCGGTGTCTCGGGCGGATTCCTGGTGTGGCTGTTGCGTGCACAGGCCGAGGACGGGCGCTGATTCGACCCCGCAGCGGGGGCCTTGGTACTCGCTCATGGTGCCTGTCGACCCTTCTCCCGGCAGCTCCCGCCGGCACATGGTTGACGGAGTCGGCCGGTCGGCCGCGATTCGGTAGGAGGCGGAGAATGTACTGGTATGACCACGACGTCAACGGTTGGGGATACGCGTGGATGGGAGTCGGGATGGTCTTGTTCTGGGCCCTGTTGATCGTCGGCTTCGCGCTCGCGCTGCGATACCTGTTCCGAATGGACGGCGAGCACCGGCACCCGGCACCACCCGGTCCGGAACATGTCCTGGCGGAGCGGTTCGCGCGCGGCGAGATCGATGCGAAGGAGTACGCGGACCGCTTGTCCGTTCTCCGGTCCGTCGACCGTCGATGAGCCGGTCCCGAACGCCTCCGGCACCCTGTCCGCCCCGCCTGCCGTGACAGGTGGGGCGGACAGGGGTACCGGTGGCCCTTCGGGAGCCGGACAGTACGGGGTCAGTCGTGGTGGACGACCATGACCGGGCAGTCGGCGTGCTGCACGAGCCAGTGGCTGGTCGATCCGAGCAGCAGGCCCCGGAATCCGCCGCGACCGCGGCTGCCGACGACGAGCAGCTGGGCGGTTCGTGACCAGCGCGCCAGGTTCTCGCGTGGACCGAACACCTCGACCTCGCGGCGCACGTCCACCTCGGGGAACTGCTCGGACCATCCCGCCAGGCGTTCGGCCAGCAGCGCTTCCTCGGCGACCGTGAAATCGTCGATGGGCAACTCGAGGTAGCTGGTGCCGGCGAACTGGCCCTGGGCCAGATCGCTCCAGGCGTGCACCGCGACCAGTCGACTGTGGCGCAGCGCGGCTTCGGCGAACGCGGCGCCGATGGCGGGCTCGCCGACGCTGCTGCCGTCGACACCCACGACGACAGGACCGCTGTCGCGCTCGGGATCGGACCCGCGCACGATGACGACCGCGCCGTGCGCGTGCGCGGTCACCGCCAGCAGCGTCGAACCGAGGTGGGCGATCGGACCGACCGCAGCCGCCGCGCCGAGCACCAGCAGATGCGCGTGCGCCGAGGCATCGATGAGGGTGCGCGCGGGGTTGCCGGTGGCGAGTTCGGTGGTCACCGTGACCGACGGCGCGGCGGTGAGCGCGTCCTGGCGGGCGGTGGCCAGCGCCTGCTCGGCGGCCGACCGGATGTCGTGCATCGTGGTGTAGATGAACGCGTCGTAGGCGCTGCGGGGTGTGCGGTCGGCGACCGGGTCGGTGCAGTGCACGATGTGCAGGGCACGGCCGCGCGCCGCGGCGGTGCGGGCGGCCCAGCGCACGGCGGCGGTCGATCCGTCCGATCCATCGATTCCGACGACGACCGCCGCCGAGGCGACGCGGTGGGGGTTCTCGCTGTGCTCGGTCATGGCCTCAGCGTGGCACGCGGGCACTTCGCCGGTCAGAGCCGTGGTGCCCGGAACACGGGGACCAATGGCATCGGCTGGATCGCCGGCCGTGGGGGAGGAAGAGCAGTTCGGCCGCTGTTCGTCGACCATGGTCTCTCGCCGTTTCCGACTGTCCCGGCGAGGATCAGATCACCGGCTGCGCACCAGAAACGGGCCGGGCACCACATCGCCTACGTCGAGGTCGAGATGACAGAGCTACACCCCCTGGACTGGGGATTCATGGAACTGGAGGACGCTGATCGCCGCATCAGCCTCGGCATCGGCGCCGTCGCGATCGTGGCCGGGCCCGCGCCGACGCGCGCCGAGTTCGTCGCGTGGCTGCGGGAGCGGATCGACCACGTCGAAATCCTGCGCAGGCGAGTGCGCAGAAGGCCGCTGGACCTGTCCGCACCGGTGTGGGAGCGCGACCCCGGTTTCGACCTCGCACACCACATCCGGTGGACCGCTGTGCCCGGCCCGCGGGACGAGTCGGCCTTGCGGGAGCTCGTCGCCACCGAACTGGAGCAACGGCTCGACCGGGACCATCCCCTGTGGCAGTGCGTGGTCGTCGAGCAGCTGACCGGCGACCGATGGGCATTGATCGTGAAGGCCCACCACAGCATGGTCGACGGCCTGTCGGGAATCGCGTTGTTCGAGCAACTGTGCGATGCCGCCGTCGACCGCGCCGCACCGGCGAGCACTCCGACCTCGGGCACCTCGGGGACCGGCGTCGTGGAATGGGTGAGCAGGGCGATTCGGCTGCCGGTGACGGCGCCGCGCTTCGCTCTGTCGATGATGCGCGCGCTCGTGCCCGTGGTGTCCGCCGCGGTGGCTCCGGGCAGCCCGTCGTCCTTGAACGGGCCGCTCGGCCGCCAGCGCCGCTATGCCGTCGCGCGGGCGTCGATGACCGACATCCGCACGATCGAGACGGCGTTCGGCACATCGGTCAACGACGTGGCCTTGGCCGCCGTCACCGCGGCCTACCGGCGGCTTCTGCGTGACCGCGGCGAGGACCCGGCGGCGGGCGGAATTCGGATTCTGGTCCCGGTGTCCATGCGTGCCACCGATGCCGAATTCGCCTTGGACAACCGCATTTCGGCGATCATCCCGCATCTCCCGGTGGAGTTCACCGATCCGGTCGAGCGGTTGAGCGCCGTCCATGAGCGCGTCGCGCGCCACCGTGCGCGGGGCGAAGCCGAGGCCGAGAAGTCGATGTTGGCGGTGGCGCAGCTGCTGCCGTTCGCCGTCGGGGCGTGGGCGTTCCGGCTGGCCGGTCACTTCCCGCAGCGCAGTGTCGGCGCGCTGGCCACCAATGTGCCGGGACCCCGTGGACAGCTGAGCCTGGACGGTCGCGCGGTGACGGAGATCTGGCCCTGCATTCCCCTCGCGATGCGCCTGCGCACCACGATCGCGATCCTGAGCTACGACGACCGCCTGGTCTTCGGCATCACCGGGGATTACGACTCCACACCCGACATCGACCTGATCGCCGCCGGTATCGAGGACGGTGTTGCGGAACTACTGGCCCGCGCGCGATAGAACCGAGAGCGATCCGAGGACGCGGACGCGTTCCGGCCGCGACGACGGCGCGAGCTCGGCTCGACTACCGCCGTGGCGCCTGGTTCGCCGAGCGGCTCGGGGTGCGCAGATGGAGCGCGATCTGGATGACGCCGTCGCTGCGGTGAGCCGAGATCGGCAGGTCGGAATCGATGATCAGCCGCATGGCTTTGGAGTTCGTCGGCAGCACCTCGGCGATGAACCGGTCGAGGCCGCGGGCGCGACCGAGCTCGGTGAGCCGATGGAACAGCACGGTGCCGATGCCGTGGTGTTGTTCGTCGGCGGCCACGACCAGAGCGATCTCGGCGCTGACCCCGTCGTCGAGGACGACGAAATTCGCGACACCGACCAGCCGGTCGTCGAGGAACGCGCCGACCGCGCAGTGTGTGGGGTCGTGCGACGCGATCGAGCCGACCACCCGGTCGAGGTCCTTGGGCGGTGGGGCGAAGAACCGGAAGTAGCCGTCGGTCCGGTCGAGCCCGGCGTGGAGTTCGCGTACCGCGTCCCGGTCGGTGGGGCCGAGTTCGCGCAGGACGATGTTCCGCAGGGCGGTGGTCATCACGATCCCGCCTTCGACCGGGTGACGGCGACCTTCAGCGCGCCTGTCTCCGCGGCGCGCGCGAAAGTGTCGTAGGCGTCGACGAATTCGCCCATTGCGAAACGGTGCGTGATCAGCGGGGTGGGATCGAGGTGCCCGGATCGGATCAGTTCGATCAGGCGCGGGGTCGAATGCGTATCCACCAGGCCGGTGGTGATCGTCAGATCCCGGCTCCACAGGTTCTCGAGGTGCAGCGTGGCCGGTGCGCCGTGCACCCCGATATTGGCGACGTGACCGCCCGGACGCACGAGATCGACGGCCAGTTCGAAGGTCTCGGGTACCCCGACCGCCTCCATCGCCACATCGGCGCCTCGGCCACCGGTGAGCTCGGCGACCCGGGCGCGCACCTCGTCGCGTCGGCTGTTGAGCACCGGATCGGCACCGAGTGCGTGCGCGGCGGCCAACCGGGAGTCGGCGAGGTCGACGACGATGATGCGGCTCGGGCTGTAGAGCCGCGCGGTGATCACCGCGGCCAACCCGATCGGCCCCGCGCCGACGATGACCACGGTGTCGCCCGGCCGCACCCTGCCGTTGCCGACGCCGACCTCGTAGCTGGTGGGCAGGATGTCGGCCAGCATGAGCATCTGCTCGTCGCTGATGCCGGGTGGGATCGGGTGGGTCGACAGGTCGGCGAACGGCACGCGCACCGATTCCGCATGGGTACCGTCGATTTCGTGGCCGAGCAGCCATCCACCGCCGCCGGTGCACTGCCCGTAGCGGGCCTCCCGGCACGATGCGCACGCTCCACACGCGGAGATACACGACACGAGAACTCGATCCCCGACCCGCACGGTGCGCACCGCGCCACCGATGGCGGTGACGGTGCCGACGGCCTCGTGGCCGAGGATCCGCCCGCGCTCGACCTCGGGCACATCACCCTGGAGAATGTGCAGGTCGGTTCCGCAGATGGTGGCCGTGTCGACGGTGACGACGGCGTCGGTGCGGTCGAGGATCGTCGGATCGGGTACCTCGCGACGGTGTGGACGTCCTGGACCGTCGTAGACCATGGCGAACATCGAGGACTCCTTTCAGATCGCCGACGACCGGGCGAGTGACTCGGCACGGGTTCGGATGCCCGAGAGCATCTTTCGCTCCATGACCAAGCTGCCCGGCTCGGCGACGAGGCGGGTGAACAACCGTGTCCCCAGCGACGCCTCGGTCAGCGAGATGAGATTGCGACTGATCAGCCGGGTGCCTGCGGGTTCGGGATAGAGGGCGAACGACCAGACCCAGGCGCCGTCCTCCGAGGCGAACACCAGTGACCGGTCGGGTTCGAGCACGCGGATCCGCAGGCGGGGTCCGCGCGCGCCGAGGGCGATCACGTCGCCCAGCGCCGGATGCTGAAATCGCGGCAGGATCTCGTCGGCGCTGTGCATGTCGAGGCCGAACAGGTTCTCGATCCAGTCGTAGGTGTACGCGCCGCCGCGCCCGGGGCCGATCTGCACGAGCCACGGCCAGATCGCCGCCGGTTCGGCCGCGACGGTGATCGCCCTGGTCGTGCGAATATCGGGGTGCGGGAGCAGTTCGTCGCCGGGTATCGTCCGCTGCGCCTCGTCGCGGGTCGCGCCCCAGGTCGCGAACCGTTTGCGCAGCAGAACCGAGTACCCGAGTCCGAGTCCGGCGGCGTAGACCGCGGCGCCGACGGCGAAGGCTGTCGTGTTCTTCATCGCAGGTCCTCGCCGACGGGATGCGCGACCATGACGGGGCAGTGGGCGTGCTGGACAAGCCAACTGCTGGTCGAACCGAGGACGAGACCGCGCAGCCCACCCCACCCGTGGCTTCCGACGACCACCATCTGTGCCGAGTCCGACCACTCCTGCAGGTGTTGACGCGCATCGGCGGGGTAGACCCGATGCGTCACCGGGACATCCGGGTACTTCTCGTTCCAGCCGGCGAGCCGCTCGGCCAGCAGCGCTTGGTCGGAGGCCTGCTGATCGTCGACGCTGAACTCACCGGCGAACTCCCCGAAGGACGTGTCGTTTCCGGCGAGTACGGCGACGAGGGGTGCCGTTCGCTCCGAAGCTTCGGTGAACGCCGCGGCGATGGCCTGCTCGCTGGTGGGGCTGCCGTCGACACCGACGACGATCGGCCCGGTGCGGCGGGGCGCCTGCCCCGTGCCGGTGTCGACCACCACGATCCGGCCCGAGCCATGGGCGGTGACGGCCAGCAGCGTCGATCCGAGATGCGCGAGCGCGCCGACATCCGGTGTCGCTCCGAGCGCGACCAGATGAGCACGGCGCGACAGCGAGATCAGTGTCCGCGCCGGGTGCCCCGCGACGAGCTCGGTCCTGACCTCGACTCCGGGCGCGGCCTCGCGGGCCGTGCGCTCGGCGTCGGCCAGGACGGCGGTGCCGTGGGCGCGCACCGCGTCGATCACCGCCGGTGTGACGACAGCGTAGGGGTTGACAGCGGCGGTGCGGGCCAGGTCGAGTCCGTGCACGATCAGCAGGCGGCGGCCCCGCTCGGCGGCGGTCTGCGCGGCCCAGCGGACAGCGACGTCGGCCGCTGCCGATCCGTCGGTCCCGACCACGACGGCGGACGTCGCGAGCTCGTGTGCTTCCTCGGTGCGATGCGTGCTCATGGTGGTGTGCCCCTATCGGCGTGCGGTACGAATAGGTCGACCGTACGAACCACCGGGGTCGGGTGACTGCTGGCGTAGGTCCCCGACCGAAGGGCCGATCGGACACACCTGGACCGCGCGGGCTGATCGAAGTCGTCGCCCTCGACCGGGTGCTCGCGGCCCCGTGAGCCCTGGCGCTGGGTGCCTGCTACGCCTACGCACCCCGCGTTCTCGGCTACTGCGGTCGCTCGGACGCGCGGGCACTACACAACGGGTCAGCCGCCGACGTCGGCGCCTGGCCCGGCACCGACTGCCCGGCGGCGCCCACGAGCAGTCGATCCGCATCCTGGACAGCTGCCGCATCACCTGGGGCAGGTGAGGTAACGACGGTGGTGCCGCGGCGATCCACTGTCGGCGGTCGGTGTCCGATGCTGCGGTCGTCCGCTCCGGGCCTGCGGCGCGCCGAGGTGGACGACAGTCGCCTCGTGACCGAGGTGACCGACGGCGACCAGGGGCCCCGGTGCACCGGGGCGCGCGCCCCGACGCCGGGCGGGCGCGGGCGCCGGCCATCAGTACGGCACGACAAGGACAGGTGACCGATCGGCGATCGACCGGTGTCCCTGCGAAGAGCTCGACCCCGGCCCGACAGGGGATGTCAGGGGTGCACGAGATTGCGGTAGGTCTCGAGGATGCGGCGAATGGACGAGGTCACCGGCAGATCACCGTCCAGGGGCGCCCAGACATAGCGGGCGTGGACGGAGAGCCGGATCGGTTCGGTCGCCGCGACATCGACCGCGAAATGCAGGCGGCGCACCGGGTGGGCGTCGGGGGACAGGTAGTCGAAATCCCCGACATGGTGCCGAATCCCGGTGACGACCAGGCCCGTTTCCTCGTGCACGCCCCGGACGACCGCCTCGGCGAGAGGCTCCCTCGGCAGCACGGTGGTTCCGGGAAGCTTCAGAGTGGCCTTGATCGGACCGGTGTCGTGGCGCGCGAGTAGTAGGACCTGTCCGCCGCGATCGATGATCGCGCCGACCCGAGGTGCGGTACCGTCGATTTCGGCCTGGCGAGACATTTCCTCGAACTCCGACTCAGACACCATAGGACTCACCGACTTTCGACTCCGACACCCATCGCCACCGCCGCCGGATCCGGCGAAGGTGGTCGGTGATTACGGTACGTGCCGGGCACTGTCGGCGTGGGCGAATCGGCCTGCCAGGCTTGCGAAGCCACGCCCGAATGTCGGGGCGTCACGGTCGGCGCGTCGAGTGGCACGTGAGTCCGATGTGGTCAGCCGAGGACGTGTGCGCGAATATCCGCCGCCCACTCCCCGTATCCGACCTGTTCGGCCTCGGTCATCCCGGCCAGCATTCCGACCTCGACGGCGCGGACCGCCGCGCTCGCCTTCTCGAGGCTTCGTCGGCCGCGAGGGGTGAGTCGCGCGGGCAGTGCCTTTCCGACCGGCGCCGCCGCGGGCCGCATCACGTAGCCGTCTCGTTCCAGGGTCTGCAGCACCTCCGCCATGGCGGCGCGCAGGGCGCTCGACGCTTCTTTGAGCAGGTAGCCCAGTGACGTCTCCAGGTCGATGCCGACCCCGTCTCGACCTGGCTCCACGCCACCGATGTCCAGGCCATCCACGACGCACTCGCCGCCGACGGCCACACCATTGTCGCCGCACCCGTCGACGGCCCCTTCGGCCGGACCTTCACCTTCGCCGACCCCGACGGCTACCGGATCACCCTCCACGACCGCACCTGACAGGCGACGTCATCGAACGATCATGGACCGCCGCTACGATGCTCAGCCATGGCCGCGATCGAGTTCGGGCAGGACTTGGTGAAAGCGTTACTGCGCGAGCAACATCCGGATCTCGCCGACCTGGAGCTCCGAGATGTCGAGGGCGGCTGGGACAATCGGCAATGGCGCCTCGGACCGGAACTGGCGGTGCGGTTGCCCCGCACCGAGCGAGCACCTGCCCTGCTGCGGATCGAGCAGACCTGGCTGCCTGTGCTGGCGGAGCGCCTACCGTTGCCGACGCCCACACCGCTGCGTGTCGGCCACCCGTCGTCCCTGTTCCCGCACCCCTGGACGATCGCGCGATGGGTCGAGGGAGAGCCCGCCGATCGCGCGCCCATCACGAGTCTCGACTCCGCCGAGATCCTGGCAGGATTTCTGCGCGTGCTGCACGGCGACGCGCCCGCCGGCGCTCCGAACAACCCCACGCGCGGAATCCCGCTGGCCGATCTGCGCGAAAGCTCGGGCCTCTGGTTCGAGGTCATCGCCGATCCGGCGATCGCCGAGCACGCACGGGAAGTCTTCGACAAGGCGGTCGATGCCCCGACGTGGCAGAGTGTGCCGCAGTGGCTGCACGCCGACCTGCACCCGGCGAACGTGGTCGTCGATGCGGGGACGCTCGCCGGGGTGATCGACTTCGGTGAGATGTGCGCGGGCGATCCCGCGACCGATCTGTCGGCAGCCTGGATACTGTTGCCGACAGGCGGGGCGAGCCGATTCTTCGACGCCTACGCACGGGCGGACGCGGCCGCCGTCGCGAGAGCTCGGGGCTGGGCAGTGCTGCGCGCGCTCGGCCTGATCATGGTCGGGCGCAACGGCAGACTAGGTCTGCCCGGTGGCAAACCGAGCTGGGAACCGGCGGGCTACGCGACCCTGGAACGGGTCCTGGCGGCGGACTGACCGCCCGACGTACTTATCCGAGTTCTTCGGCCAGCCCGATGAGCAGGCCTTCGGGGCCACGGATGTAGCAGAGCCGATAGACGTTCTCGTACTGGACCACTTCGCTGCTGACGAGGTGCGCGCCGTGCTTGCCGAGGCGGGTGAGGGTCTCGTCGATGTCGTCGACGGTGAACATGACGCGAAGGTAGCCCAGCGTGTTGACCGGGGTTTGGGGAGCGGCGATCACCTGCGGCGCCAGGAAGCGGGAGAGCTCGAGTCGGCTGTGGCCGTCCGGTGTGCGCATCATGGCGATCTCGACGCTCTGGTCGCCGAGGCCGGTCACGCGCCCGGCCCACTCGCCCGCCACCATGGCTCGACCCTCGAGTTCGAGGCCGAGTTCTTCGAAGAACTCGATCGCCGCCGTGAGGTCTTCGACGACGATGCCGACGTTGTTCATCGCGACTGGCATGAGGTCATCCTAGGGAACTGGAGTCGGCCGTGCCCATCGATCGCCGGCAACGCGTGCCGCCGCGGTGTCGTCAGGACGGGTGGTTGTCGAGGAACAGCGGCGGCATGAAGTGCAGCATCAGGGTGGACCAGGTCAAATGCGTGATCAGGGAGGCCTGGATGCCGCCCGTGTGCTGACGCTGGATGCCGAACAGTGTGCCCATGACCGCGCCGGCCAGCACCAGCGCCGGGTTGCGCGTCGCGGTGGTGGCGAGGATGTAGGCGCCGGTGGAGACGGCGACGGGCGCACGCGGGGCCGCGTGGTAGACCGCGCCCCGGAAGTACACTTCCTCGGCGGCGCCGTTGGCCAGCGCGGTCAGCAGGACCGCCGGCGTCCGGCCCCGGTCGGCGTAGCGCAGGAGCCTCGTGATCGCCCTGCGTAGCAACGGGATTCGTCGGGCGACGAGCGCGCATCCGTAGAACACCCCGAACGCCGCGACGCCGGTCGTCGCCGGCGCGAGCACACGCCGGTCGGGCTGGTCCTCGATCGGCGCCGGAGTGGTGGCCAGACCACCGAGGGTCAGTGTGGTTGCGGTGGCGAGGGTGAGCCCGTAGAAGCGCCTGCTGGCGGGCGGCGCGGCCAGGGACGCGCCCAGCAGGCCGGTGCCTGCCAGACCCACGGCCGCGACCGTCAGTGGCCGCTGCCCATCCTGCCTCGGCCGCACTCCACGCGACCACGAGCGGGCCGTCATTCGTCGTACCGCATCCGGACGCGCTCGCCGAGCGCGCGCAGGACCGCTTCGTCGTAGCCGATCGTCTCGAACGGCAGCAGGTCCCGGATGGTGGTGTCGTGCACGACGACCTCGTTGACCATCGAGTCGACCAGCGACCGGCCGGTCTGGACATCGACGTCGGTGACCAGCGCGAGCCAGCGGGAGGACAGCCGCGGGGACAGGAACGGCACCGGCACGATCGGCGTCGGCCGTCCCTGGATCCGCGCCACCCGCCGCATCATGTCGATGTAGGCGAGGACGTCGGGACCGCCGATCTCATAGGTCCGGCCGGTGGTGCGTGGCTCGTCGAGCACACCGGTGAGGTACCGGATCACGTCGTCGACGGCGATCGGCTGGGTGCGGGTGCGAACCCAGCGTGGGGTGATCATCGCGGGCAGGTGCTCGACCAGCTGCCGGGTGATCTCCCAGGAGATGCCGCCGTGCCCGACGATGATCCCGGCGCGCAGTGTCGTGACGGGTACCCCGGCTTCGCCGAGCAGGGTTTCGACCTGCCTGCGGCTGCGCAGGTGCGCCGAGAGGCGATCGGTGTCGTCGCCGAGCCCGCCGAGGTAGATGATGCGCTGCACCCCGGCCTGTGCGGCGGCGCGGCCGAAGTTCCGGGCCGCCGCCGCGTCGCGCCGCTCGAAGTCCTCTTCGGCGAGCGAGTGCACGAGATAGTAGGCGCTGTCGCAATCTTGCATGGCCTCCGGCAGCGAGGCGGGGTCGGCGACGTCGGCACCGACGGGCGTGCCCGCCCCGTGATACCTCTCCGGGTGCCTGGTCATGGCCCGCACGGTGTGTCCGGATTCCTGCAGTTCCGGGCAGAGGCGCCGCCCGATGAACCCGGTCGAACCGGCTACGAGTACCTGCACAACGGATCCTCTCCACGCGGGCGGACATGCGGCCGGGCGTTTCGACGCCGACGGTGGAACCGGCGCCAGGCTACCCGCGCGGGGCGTCTCGGCGCCGGATCCCCGCCGCGAGAGTCGGGCTTCGCGTGTGGTCCGGGTGGACGTGTGCCGTCGATGACGTCCTGTCTCAGCTACCGACGACGGTGATCTTGGCCTGATCCGGGTTGATCTCCGAATCGGAGGGATTCGCGTCGGACTTCACCGTGATGCGCGACTTGTCGATGCCGTCGGCCTCGAGTTCGGCCGCGATGTTGTCACCGCGCGCTTGGGCCAGAGACTTGGCATCGGCCACGTTCGAATCCTTGGCGTAGGTCGAGACTTCGATCTTGGTGTCGTTGCCCTGCAAGGCGGCCGCCACGGCTTTGAGCGTGACGGTGTCGGTGGTCCCCAGGTCGGAACTGCCCGGGTCGAAGGTGATCGGGGCGGCGACCAGGACCTTGTTGATCGCGTCCTGCACTGTTTGCTGCACGCTGTCGCGTGCCGAACTCACCGCCGAGGACGCCGTCGCGGCGATACTGCTCCGCATGGTGTCGACCTGGGTGGTCGGGGTGGTCGTCGGTGTCGACGACGTGTCGTCGGAGTTGCAGGCCGCGGTCATCAGTACGACCGCCGCGATCGACGCTATCCCAAGGACGCTGCGTGTGAGCTTCACCGGAATCTCCTGGTCTGTGAATGTCGGAAAAGTGGGTCGTGCTCGACTGCGTCGCGCGGCAGGGGAACATCCGGGGCCGCTGCACCGCTCGCCCCGGACGTGGCGGCCGACAGTCGTCGGCCCGAGCGTGCGGGGACGCCGGACCACTGCTGTGCGGTCAAGCGGGTCGGTCCCCTCTCGTCGAGATCGCCGCCGTGCCCGCCGCGTCGGAGGACAGCACCGGGCCCTGCACTGGAGTTGATCCCATAGGCGCATCGTGCGCCGCCGCCAGGGCGCGCGCCTCACCCGAATCGGGTGAACCCAGCGAGCGTCATCCGTGTCGGCGCCGGTACGCGGCGCCGGCACCGGGGTGCAGGGGGATGGTCCCGGTGCCGATGAGGAAGCGGCCGTCGAGGAACTGGGCGCCTGCGGCCTCGGCGGGCACGAGCGAGTCCGCGTGCCGGACCAGCAGGTCGACGATGGCGGCGGCGAGCTCGTCGGGCAGCGTCGCGGTGGCGAGCAGGAGGTTGGCGACGCCGATCGTATGGACCGCGGGGCTGCCCGGGTAGGCATCGGCGGGGAGGGCGACGCGGTCGTAGACCGGGCCGTACCGCTCCCGCATCGGCGCGGCCAGGGCGCCGAGATCGATCAGCCGCATCGGGTCCGGGACGGTGAGCGCGCTGGTCGGCACGCCACCTGCCCACAGCAGGGCGTCGATGGTGCCGTCGGTCAGTGCCTGAGCGGCCTCGCGCAGCGGGCGGTGTTCGACGGTGACCTCGGCGGGGTCCAGACCGGCGGCGCTCAGCACGCGCTCACCGGTGACCGCGGCTCCGGACCCTGCGGCGCCGAGGTTGACGCGGCGCCCGCGCAGATCGCCGACCTGCGTGATCGGTCCGTCGGTGCGGACCGCCAGCTGCAGATAGTTCTCGTAGACCCGGCCCAGCGCGACCACGCGTCCGCCGAAGTCGTCCGCCGAGTCGGCCAGCGCGAGCGCGGTGTCGACCTCGCCGGTGGCGACCATCCGCAGATTCTGTTGGGAGCCCGCGGTTTCCACCGGCTCGATGCGCAGGTCGTCGGAATGTCCGGCGGCGGCGGTGGCCAGCAGCTGGGCGAAGGCGTAGTAGAAGCCGCCGTCCTCGCCGGAAGCGAGCCGTATCGTCGCGGGATCGGTCGTGCCGCAGCCGACGACGCTCGCCGACGCCAGCGCGGCCAGGGCCAGCATCCGGCGACGGCTGATCGACGGGCCGCTCATCGGGTCACCGCGGGGACGCGGACCAGGACGGCGAGCCCGTGCGGGTGCACCGCCTCGACGGACAGCGTGCCGCCACGCGCCTTGGCCAGCGCCTGCGCGATCGACAACCCCAGACCCGTCCCGCCGGCGGCGGCTGTCGAACCACGGAAGAACCGGGCGGTGAGCCGGTCGAGCTCGTCGGGTACCGCGCCCGGCCCGTCATCGGCGACCCGCACCGTCACCCCGTCCGGACCGGCCGTGACGCCGACGATCGTGTGCGCCCCGGATCCGGCGTAGCGGCATGAATTGCTCAGGGCCACATCGAGGATCTGGGCGAGGGCGGCCGCGCTGATCGCGGCCTCGACCCGATCGGCGCCGGGGCCAGGTCGGACCGTCGCCGTGGGGGAGTCGTCGGTGGGTGTCGCCGTCAGCCGGATCCCCGCATCGTCGAACGCCGAGGTCCAGGCGTCGACGCGGTCGGCGGCGACCTGGGCCGGATCACAGTGTTCCTCGGCGCAGGCCACGGTGCCGAAGGACGCGGGCGCCTCGGCGACGGCCAGCTGCAGCAGGTCGTCGAGGAGCGCGGTCAGCCGTTCCACCTCGGTGGTGGCGCCGCGGAAGGTCGCCGCCGCGCTCGCGGGGACCGCGGATTCCAGCGAGTCGAGCCGAATCGTCAAGGCGGCGAGCGGATTACGCATGGCATGGGCGGTATCGGCGACGAGCTGGTGTTGCGCGTCGGCGGAGTCGGCGACGGCCGTCGCCATCGCGTCGACGGATTCGGCGAGGGCACGGACCTCGGGCGGACCGCCGTACCGCCGGGTGATCGGGGCCCGGCCGCGTGGCTTGGGCAGCGTCGCGGTGAGCTCGGCGACCGCGTTCGACATGGCGGCCAGCGGGCGCAGCACCCAGCGGCTCAGGACGAGCGCCAACAGCACGAACACGACCATCGCGCCCAGTGCCCCGACCGCGATCAGCGCCCACATCCGAGCGATCGCCGAGCGGGCCGCGGCCGTCGACGCCTCGATCACGACGGCGCCGTTCACCTGTACGCCGGTGCCGACGGGACGCGCGACGAGCATCGCCGGCGCGCTCCACGGCGTCAGCCGGTCCACCTGCTGCGGGCGCTGGTTGCGCCGGGCGGCGGCCACCGCCGCCCGGATCCGCGGATCGTCCACCGCGACTCCGGCATTGACGATCGGCGCCCCGCGCGCATCGACGACCAGGACGTTCTCCCCGTAGAGCTCGTGATAGCGGGTGACCTCGTCGGCGAGTGCCCGCACCCCGCCCGCCGCCCCGGCCGCGTCGGCGAGCGTGGCGAAACGATCGGCGTCGCCGGACCGGCCGAGCACCAATTGCTGGGTTCGGCTGGTGGCCGCGGTCAGCGACAACGGCACCGCGAACGCCAGCACCGCGAGCGCGGCGAAGACGGTGAGCGCGATCAGCAGTCGGCGCCGCATGCGCGCTCCCGGGAGGTCACTCGCCCCACCGATATCCGTAGCCGCGAATGGTGGTGATCAGCCCGGGCCGGTTCAGTTTCGCGCGCAATCCGGTCATGTGGACATCGAGCGAGCGCGAGACCGCGACGAAGGCGTCGCCCCAGATGCGGTCCATCAGCTGTTGCCTGCTCACCGCGGCACCCGGCCGTTCCACCAGCACCTCGACCAGTTCGAACTCCTTCTGGGTGAGCGGGATCGGGGTGCCGGCCACCTCGACCACGCGGGCGCGCAGGTCCACCCGGACATCCCCGGTGACGACCTCGGTCCTCGCCTGCCTGGCGACGGCGGCGGCCCGGCGCAGCACGGTCTCGAGCCGCGCCATCAGCTCGGCGATGCGCGGCGGTTTGACCACGTAGTCGTCCGCGCCGCCACGCAGGCCGCGCACGATGGAACGTTCGTCGCTGCGGGCGGTCAGGATCAGCACGGGGACGGCGCTGACCTCGCGCAGCCGGCGCAGCACCTGCAGCCCGTCGGCGTCGGGCAGGCCGAGATCGAGCAGGACCGCGTCGTAGTCGCGGTGGGCGATGAGCAGATCGGCGCCCCGGCGCAGGCGCTCGGCCCGGTAGCCGCGCGCGGTCAGCGCCTCGACCAGGGCATCGCCTACCCCGTCGTCGTCCTCGACCACCGCAAGCCGCACGCGCCGATCCTCCCACAGGGGCAGGACCGGCGCGGTTGCCGGACGGTCAGCCACGAACGGTGGCCATCGCCCGCTCCGGCTCGACCGGGTCGGCCTCGACGGCGGCTTCGGCGTCGATGGTCGACTCGGCCGAGGTCTCCCGCATGAAGTAGTAGGTGAGCAGCGAGATCGCGACACATCCGGCGACGTAGAAGAAGTACAGCGACTCCATCCCGGCCTTCTTCAACGCCAGGGCGATCATCTCGGCGGTGCCGCCGAACACCGCGACGGTGAGCGCGTAGGGCAGCCCGACGCCGAGCGCACGGATCTTGGTGGGGAACAGTTCGGCCTTCACGATCGAGTTGATCGAGGTGTAGCCGGTGACGATCACCAGCGCGGTCATCATCAGGCCGAACGCCGCGAACGGGTTGGCGGTGTGCGCGAGCGCCGACATGATCGGCACCGTCAACAGTGTGCCCGCCACACCGAAGAAGATGAGCAGCTTGCGACGGCCGATCCGGTCGGAGAGCCCGCCGGCGATCGGCTGCAGCACCACGAAGACCAGCAGCGCGACGAAGTTGATCCAGGCCACGGTGTCCTTGGAGATACCCGAGGTGTTGATCATGAACTTCTGCATGTAGGTCGTGTAGGTGTAGAACGCGACGGTGCCGCCCATGGTCAGGCCCACCACCAGCAGGCATTCCCTGGGGTACTGCAGCAGCACCCGCAGCGATCCGCGCGAACTGCCGACCGCCGCCGCCGTGGTCTCGCCGGAGCCCGCGACGGCCTTGAACGAGTCGGATTCGTCCATGCCGCGGCGCAGCAGCATGACCACGATGGCGCCGCCCGCGCCGATCAGGAACGGGATGCGCCAGCCCCAGCTGTGCATCTGCTCGGAGGTGAGCACCTGCTGCAGGATGATCTGGACGCCGAGGGCGGTCAGCTGACCGGCGACCAGGGTCACGTATTGGAAGCTCGAGTAGAAGCCGCGCCGGCCCGGGGAGGCCACCTCCGACAGATAGGTGGCGCTGGTGGCGTACTCGCCGCCGACCGAGAGACCCTGCAGCAGCCGGGCCATGAGCAGCAGGACGGGTGCCGCGATGCCGATGGTGCCGAAGCCCGGGGTCACCGCGATCATCAGCGACCCGGCGGCCATCACCGTGACCGACAGGGTGAGCGCGGCGCGGCGGCCGAACCGGTCGGCGTAGCGCCCCAGCGCCCAGCCGCCGATCGGCCGCATGATGAATCCGACCGCGAAGACCGCCGCGGTGGAGAGCAATTGCGCGGTGGGGTCCCCGTCGGGGAAGAAAGCCTTCGCGAAGTAGACGCTGAACGCGGCGTAGACGTACCAGTCGTACCATTCGACGAGGTTGCCGATCGAGCCACGCAGCACGTTCGCCACGACTCGCCGTTCACCGCCGGCCTGTGTTGTCGTCACCTTGAACCCTCCTCCATCGGCGCGGCCCTGCGCCGTCGGAGACCACTGTGTCGCCTGTCACAGGACGAGCGGAAGCAGTGGGGACGGTTCCTAACACTCCCTTAGGGCAATTCCTGCCGGACGGACCGCGCAGGCGCGGATCAGGGCATATCCAGCACGCTCACCGGAACTCCATAGGGGAGGAATCGCACGCGACGGCGTGCGTCGGTGTTGTCGCGATGCGCCCGCAGGGCCTCGAGCTCGTTCGGAAAGACCTGGTCGACCCTGGCCTGCCCGTCGTCGTCGATGGTGTAGGCCGCCCACACGCCGCTGCCGGTCTCACCGGTCGTCGCCCCCTCGGGCGCGGCGGGGCGAGGTTGTTGCGTGAATTGGCCGAACAGCGACGTCAGCGCGCCGAGCCCGCCCTGATCTACCCGACCCAGATAGTCACCGGCTTTGCCGAGCAGGTCGCGGAGTTCGTCGCCGGTATCCCGGAGCACGCGTTCGAATTCCTCGGGATCGATATCGAAAGGCCCGAAATTTGCCATCGCATATTCTCCTCGCGGGACGACTCTGCCTGAGTGGGGCGCTACGCCACAGTGTCCTCGCGAAGTGACGGCTTCGCTACAAGCCCCGGTATCAGCTGGTCCCCGAGACGACGCAGAACTCGTTGCCCTGGGGGTCCTGCAGAACGGTCCAGGCGAAGCCGGGCAGTGAATGTTCACCGAGGACAGTGGCGCCCAGCGCCGTCAACCGATCGACTTCGCTCTCCCGGGCGGAGGTCTGGAAATCGACGTGCACCCGGTTCTTGGTCGCTTTCGATTCCGGGACCAGCTGGAACGCCAGGTAGCGGCCCTCCCCGAAACCCACACCCGGCGGCGCGATCATGATGTAGTCCCCGGCGTCGGCCAGGACCGAATAACCGAGGGCCGACGTCCAGAACGCGGCGAGCTCGGCAGGGTCGGTGCTGTCGATGGTTACGCCACCGAAGGCGATGGTCTCAGACACGCCGCCGACGATAGACGACGCCACCGACACATCGGTCGAAGGCGCTCACCGCCCGGCGGAGCCTTCTGCGGCTCTCGGCCGCGGGCCGCTGGCAGGCTTCGCGTGCTCTCGGCGTATGCCTCAGGGCCGCGCCGGACAACGTCGGCGCGGGAGGATTCGAAAAGCAGCGCTTCGCTTCGGCGTGACCGCCGCCGGAACGCCCCGTACTCGAAACGAGTACGGGGCGTTCGTTGTTCGGACGACAGGGAAGTTCGGCGCCGACTCAGATCCCGGCGTCGGGACGCGGGATGTCGCCCCGCCAGGCCCCGGTTTCGCGGCCCTCGCTCTCGATGAACTGCTTGAAGCGCTTCATATCACCGTTCACGCGATGCTTCAGCACACCGAGTTTGTCGGCGGCGGTTTCGACGAAGCCCTCCGGGTCGACCTCCATCTGCGCGGTGATCCGGGTGTGGGTGTCGTCGAGGCGATGGAAGGTGATGACCCCGGCGTGGTCGGGTCCGCTGTCGGATTTCCACGCGACGCGTTCGTCGGGGTGCTGTTCGGTGATGGTGGCGTCGAATTCGCGCGTCGACGGACCGACGTGGATGCGCCAGTGGGTGTGCCGGTCGTCGAGCTGGCTGACCTGCTCGACGCCCTCCATGAAATACGGGAATGTCTCGAACTGTGTCCACTGGTTGTAGGCGGTGCGGATCGGGACATCGACATCGACAGTCGCGGCTACCGTGCTCACAGGTACTCCTTCCCCGGTTCGTCGGCGTCACCGCCACGGACCGGCTTCGGTCACTGCCGACGAGCCGTCGCAGGCTCGTCGACTCGTACAGTGCGGGCCATACCCTGGGTCCGAAAGGGCAAACAGGAGTGGGGAACTCGGTCAGAATCCGGCGAGACCGGAGGCGAGGTCGGGGACGTCGAGCGTGTCGATCACCTGATCGCGCACGTCCGGGCACTGCTCGAGGGTCACCGTGTCGAGGACCTCGCGGTGGCGGGCCAGTGAGATGTTGATCGCGCCGTTGCGCAACGCCCAGTTGTGCACGGCACCATTGAAGCTCGTGCGGGCCACGGCGGTGCCCTCGGACTGCCATTTCCCGACATCGGCGCGCAGGGCGTCACACAACTGGGTGCTCGCCTCCGCCCCGATCATCGGCGCCTCGGTGGGGCCGGGATCCTGCCCGGGGCCGCGGGGTTCGGTCGTGGTGGCGCACCCCAGCAGGCTCGCCGCGGCCAGGGCGGTGAGCACTCCGACGCTGATCGGGCGGTGGTCGGTGCGGCGATGGCGGGTCATGGACTTCCTCCGATCGACAGCTCGGCAGCTGTGTCATCGAGTCGCATGCCCGCGATCGCCGCCGCCAATCAGTTCGGGCAACGGGATCGTCATGTCGGCCGTGCGGGGGAATGGGTATGCGGGCGGCAGATCGCGTTGACATCGAGAGGAGTTCGATCTCGTGGAGGACATTGTTCGGCCGACGATCGTCGTCGTGGTGACGGTGGCGATCACGGTGTCGGCGGGGCTGGTGATCGACCGGCTGCTGCGCTACAGCGCGCGTCGCCGGCCCGGCACCCATCTGCCGCTGCTGCTGCGCCGCACCCGGCTACCACTGCAGGTGTTGCTCGGCGTGGTGGTCCTGCGCGCCGCCTATCCCTTGGCGGAGCTGGACTCGCGCCACGACGCCGTGATCGGCAATATCCTTGCCGCCGCGGCGATCCTGGCCGTGACGTGGCTGGTGGTCCGGGTCGCCGACGCCGTCGCGGAGAATCTGTTGCGCCGCTATGCCGCGCGCACCAGCGAGATCTCGCGGGTGCGGCAGTTGCGCACGCAACTGGGGCTCGTGCGCCGGGTCGTCACGTCGATCCTGGTGGTGACGACCGCGGCAGTGGCCATCCTGTTGCTGTTCCCGAGCCTGCGCACGCTGGGTACGTCGCTGCTGGCCTCGGCCGGGGTCATCGGCATCATCGCGGGCGTCGCGGCGCAGTCGACGCTGAGCAATCTCATGGCGGGATTGCAGATCGCCTTCGGTGACTCGGTGAAGATCGGTGACACCGTGGTGGTGGAAGGTGAATGGGGGACCGTGGAGGAGATCACCCTGGCCTTCCTGACGGTGCGGATCTGGGACGACCGCAGGCTGACCATGCCGGTCTCCTACTTCAACAGCAAGCCGTACGAGAACTGGTCGCGAGGCGGGCCCGAGGTCACCGGCACGGTGCTGCTGCACCTGGACCACAGCACCCCGGTGCCGCTGCTGCGGGAGCACCTGCACGACTACCTGCGTGGCTGCCCGGAGTGGGACGGGCGCAGCTGGAATCTGCTGGTCACCGACAGCACGCCGACGAACATCGTGGTGCGGGCGGCGATGTCGACCTCGAACGCCGACGACGCGTGGACGCTGCGGTGCGCGGTGCGTGAGGAACTGCTGGACTGGCTCGGCAGGCGCCACCCGAACGCCCTGCCCAAGATCCCCGCCTCGATCATCTCCGCCGGTGACGGTGCGGCGGCGGAGGAGCCCGAACGGCCGGAAGTGCGCGTGCGCTGACGGCCGTGGCCGTTTCGTTCGGCAGGCGTGGGTATGCCCCGGACATGACGTCGTTCTGGTTGACCGATGCAGTTCTGCCCACCCGATTGCCGCTGGCCGGTGATCTCGAAGTCGACACGGTCGTCCTCGGCGCCGGCATCGTCGGCCTCACCACCGCGCTGCTGCTCGCCGAGAGCGGCCGGGAGGTGGCCGTGCTCGAAGCCAGGCAGGTCGGTGCGGGCACCACCGGCGCGTCGACCGCGAAGATCTCGCTGCTGCAGGGGACCAGGGCGCAAGCGATCGCGCATCGGCACGGGACCGCCGTGCTGGAGCGGTACCTGGCCGCGAATCGGGCGGGCTTCGACTGGTTGCTGGAGTTCTGCGCCACCCACGACATCGCCGTACAGCGGGTTCCCGCGCTCACCTACGCGCAGAACACCGAGGAGCGTGACGCGGTGCGCGCCGAGTACGAAGCGACCCGCGCGGCCGGCCTGCCGACCGAGCTGGTCGACGACCTCGAGGTGCCGTTCCCCGCGTACGGCGCGGTGCGCCTGCGGGAGCAGGCACAGGTCGATCCGGTCGCGGTCCTCGCCGCGCTGGCGGCCGACGTCGAGGCGCACGGCGTGCCGGTGTTCGAGTCGACGCGGGCGCGGCGGTTGCGCCGTCGTCGCGGTGGGGTGGTGATCGGCACGGGTCAGGCGGAGGTCTCGGCGGCGCACGTCGTTGTCGCGACCGGCACCCCGATTTTCGATCGGGGCGGCTACTTCGCGCGGCTGGTCGCCGAGCGGTCCTACGCGGCGGCGTTCGAGCTGACAGGGCCGGTACCCGAGCAGATGTACCTCAGCGCCGGGGGACCGACCAGGTCGCTGCGACGGTATCCGACGGAGACCGGCGAAGTGCTGCTCGTCGGTGGCAGCGGCCACGAGGTGGGGCGTGCCGGGTCCGAGGCCGGTCACGCCGAGGAACTGCTCGACTGGGTGAACCGGTGGTTCCCGGGTGCGCGGTTGCTCGATCGCTGGTCGGCCCAGGATTACCACCCGATCGGCGAATTGCCCTATGTCGGGCCGCTGCTGCCCGGGATGAACGAGGTGTCCGTGGCGACCGGCTTCGCGAAATGGGGCATGACCAACGGCGTCGCGGCGGCGCTGGTCTCGGCGGGGCGGCTCACCGGACGATCACCGCGCTGGGCCGGTGTCTACGACGCCTGGCGGCCGGGCGAGGTGACGGCGCTGCCCGCCGGCGTGCAGGCCAATCTCGCCGTGGCGCGGTACCTGTCGACCGGGTGGCTGAACCTGTTCGGGACCGTCGCGGGCCCCGTTCCCCGGGAGGGTTGCGGCCGGGTCGAACGCCGGGGCCTGCACCCGACCGCGGTGTCCACGGTCGACGGTGAGACCACGGCGGTCTCCGCGGTCTGCCCGCATCTGCGGGGCATCGTGGAGTGGAACGACGCGGAGCGGACCTGGGATTGCCCGCTCCACGGATCCCGCTTCGCCCCGGACGGTTCCGTGCTGGAAGGACCTGCGACACAGCCACTTTCGTCACGCTGAGGCGCGCGCACGCACTGCGACACGCAGCGCCACCGGGGGCGAGGGGATCGGTGAGATCGGCATCGTCGGCTCGGCCGCGGCGGTGGGCAACGCGATCCACCACGCCCCAGCGTGCGCGTGACATTCTTCTCTGTGCGCGCCCGCGATACCCCGTAGCGCGCGTCCGAACCATACGAGGTCATCCCCGCCCGCCGGATCGGATAACATCACTGCACCCTCTCGGTCCAGAAACCGGCCGGCAGAGTGAGTTTGCGCTCTGGCGCTCGGGATCGGAGGCTGCGTGCACACCGTGGTTTTGTGCTGTCCGGAAGAAGTCGCGCGGTGAGCACGGATTCGCTGGCCTTGGAGGCCACGTTGCAGCCGCGACGGCCGGTCTCGCTGCTGCTCGTCGAGGACGATCCCGGTGACGCGCTGCTGGTGGAGGAGATGGTCGCCGACCTCTCCCCGCGGCCTCGCCTGGACTGGGTCCGCACCCTCGCCGAGGTCGGTGACCGGCTGCGCACCGATGTCCCGGACTGCGTGCTGCTCGACCTCCATCTGCCCGACGCGCACGGGCTCGAGGCACTGGCCCGGATCAGGGGCCACAACGACCACGTCCCCGTGGTGGTGATGACCGGTCTCGACCAGGAACACACGGGACTGGACGCGCTGGCCTCCGGCGCGCAGGACTACCTGGTGAAGGGCCGGGTCGACCCGGAACTGTTCGGGCGGGCCGTGCGCTACGCCATTCAGCGGAAACAGGCCGAACGCACCAGCGCCGCGCTCCAGGCCAGCCAGATGCGGGCCCAGGAGAACTCCCGGCTCGAACGTGGCCTGCTGCCCACCCCGCTGCTCGGCATCGACCGGGCGGTCGATGTGGTGTCGCGCTACCGGCCCGGTCGCGATCACTCGTTGCTCGGCGGCGACTTCTACGACGTCGTCCAGGCTCCCGACGGGATCGTGCACGCGATCATCGGTGACGTCTCCGGCCACGGTCCCGACGCCGCCGCCACCGGGGTGGCGTTGCGGCTGGCCTGGCGCACGCTCGTGCTCAGCGGGGTGACCGGCGCCCGGCAACTGGGCCTGCTCGAGGAGGTGTTGCTCGCCGAGCGCGCCGATCAGCAGACCTTCGCGACCGCGACCAGCCTGGTGCTCGATCCCGCGACCGAGACCGTGCTCGTGCGCCGGGCCGGACACCCCGGCATGCTCCGGCACAGCGCGGCCGGCCTGCACTGGGTGGAGGTGCCGGGCGGACCGGCGCTGGGCTTCGTCCCGGGCGTCGCGCAGTGGCCCGCGCAGGAAGTCGCGCTGTCGGCGGACGCCGGGCTGATGCTGTTCACCGACGGACTGTTCGAGGGACGTGTCGGCGACGGGAGCGAGCGGCTCGGCGAGACCGGCCTGCTGGAGTTGGCTCACGCCCTGCGCGGCGAGCAGCCCGAGGCCTTCGTCGACGCGGTGATCGCGCGCGTGGAGGACTTGTCCTCGGCGGCAGGCGGTTTGGACGACGATGTGGCCATCCTGTACGTGCGGTGGCGTGCAACGATGCGGCGGACCCTGCCGTGACGACCGACGAGAGAGCAGGCCTGGCCATGCCGCGAACCAGCGGGCGTCCCCGTATCGATTCCACCCTGACCGCGCAGGCGTGGTTCCAGCTGGTGCTGGCCCTGATGATCTTGGTGGTGATCGCCGGTGCGGCGGTAGGCGCGCAGATCATCGCGAACACGACCCGGGTCACCGATCGCCTGCTGGAGCAGACCGTGCCTGCCACCGCCGAGGTCTACCGCTTGCAGGGCGCCCTGGTGAACCAGGAGACCGGTATCCGCGGCTACGCGGTCACCGGTGACCCGCAGTTCCTCGAGCCCTACGACGTGGGCAGGCGGGAGGAGACGGCCGCCGCGACGCGCCTGCGCGAGCTGCTCGCCGGGCGTCCGGAACTGCTCGCCGACCTCGATGTGGTGGAGGCCGCAGCGGATCGGTGGCGTACCGATTACACCGACCCCCTCGCCGCGGCGGTCGCCGCGGGTACGCGGGGGATCGACACCGCGACGGCGGTGCGCGGGAAGACCCTCTTCGACGGACTGCGCGCTCGCTTCGTCACCCAGACCGACAATCTGCTGGCCGCCGTCGCCGTCGACAACGCCGAGCTGGACGCCGCGCGTACCCAGCGTGATGTCGTGTTGTCGGCGGTGGTCGCGGTGTTCGTCCTGACCGGCGTGCTGCTCGTCGTGCTGGTGCGGCGACTGGTCGTGCGGCCGCTGGGCTATCTCACCGATTCCTCGCGCCGGGTGGCAGCGGGGGACTTCGGTTCGCGGATCGAGGCGGTCGGACCGTCCGACATCGCGCTGGTCTGCGAGGCGGTGGAGAACATGCGGCACCACATCGTCGCCGAACTCGACTCCTCGCGGGTCCAGGAGGCGACTCTGCAGCAGCAGAAGCAGGACCTCGGGGTCCAAGCCGAGGAACTGCGCCGCTCC
Organism: Nocardia sp. No.11; assembly: GCF_038752175.1. Classification (NCBI taxonomy): domain Bacteria; kingdom Bacillati; phylum Actinomycetota; class Actinomycetes; order Mycobacteriales; family Nocardiaceae; genus Nocardia; species Nocardia sp. No.11. The sequence goes on from NZ_JBCGFB010000015.1 coordinate 59,070, forward strand.
AATGCCGAACTCGAGCAGTTCGCCTACGTCGCCTCCCACGACCTGCAGGAACCGCTGCGCAAGGTGGCCTCGTTCTGCCAGCTGCTCGACAAGCGCTACGGCGATCAGCTCGACGAGCGCGGTAAGCAGTACATCGATTTCGCGGTCGACGGCGCCAAGCGCATGCAAATCCTGATCAACGACCTGCTCACCTTCTCCCGGGTCGGCCGGGTGTCGGAGGGCACCGAGCCGGTCGAGCTCGACGCGACGCTGGACGAGGCGCTGTCGGCGTTGTCGGCCATCATCGAGGAATCCGGCGCCGTGATCGAGCGCCCGGCGACGTTGCCCCGGCTCGTCGGCGAACCGACATTGCTGATCATGTTGTGGCAGAACCTCATCGGCAACGCTGTCAAATTCCGCACCGCCGGCCTCACGCCGGTGGTCCGCGTCTCCTACGAGCCGGCGGCCGACGACCCCCAGGAATGGCAGTTCTCGGTGTCGGACAACGGAATCGGCGTCGCCCCCGAGTTCGTCGAGAAGGTCTTCGTGATCTTCCAGCGCCTGCATCCGCGCGACGCGTACGGCGGGACGGGCATCGGCTTGGCCGTGTGCAAGAAGATCGTGGAGTTCCACGGCGGCCGGATCTGGATCGACACCGACTACCGCGACGGCACCCGGCTGTGTTTCACCCTCCGGGCCGACGCGCCCGCCCTGACCGCACCGCCCATCGAGAAAGAGGTCTCCGCATGACCGATCCCGGCCAGCCGATCGACATCCTGCTCGTCGAGGACGATCCCGGCGACGAGTTGATGACACGGGAAGCGTTCGAGGACAACAAGATCGGCAACACCTTGCACGTGGTCCGCGACGGTGAGGAAGCGCTGGACTTCCTCTACCGTGGTGGCGCCTACGCCGAGGCTCCGCGACCGGATCTGATTCTGCTCGATCTGAATCTGCCCAAGTACGACGGCAGGCAGGTGCTGGAGAAGATCAAGGCCGACTCGGAGCTCTCGCACATCCCGGTGGTCGTGCTCACCACCTCCGCGGCCGAGGAAGACATTCTGCGCAGCTACAAACTGCACGCGAACGCCTATGTCACCAAGCCGGTGGATCTCGATCAGTTCATCGCCGCCATCCGGCAGATCGACGAATTCTTCGTGCAGGTCGTGCGGCTCCCGCGCGTGCGGGAGCCGCGTGTACGGACCTAGCCCGCGGAGCTGCGCGGTTCGTCGGCGATCGCCGCCGCGAGGGTGTCGTAGACGGCGAGCAGCTTGTCCAGCCCGGTCAGCTCGATCGGCCGGGCCACCTCGCGGGAGGCGACGACACGCAGCTGGTCGGGTGCGGACTTGGACACGATCAGCAGTGCGCTGAGCCCCGCCGAGCCGAGGAACCCGACCTGGGTCATGTCCACGACGAGGGTCTTCCCGCGCTGCCGCGCCTGCTCCAGCGCGGCTTGCAGCTGGGGAGCCGATGCCATGTCCACTTCACCGCGGACACTGAGGATTTCGAATCCGTCCTGCGCGCGGCTCTGGACATCGAGCTCACGGAATCTGTCTTCGACGGTCACCGGAAGTCTCCCTGGTTGCGCTTGGCCACTGTGTACCCCTTGCCTCTGGCTTCGCCGGGTCGACGAGTCCTGCGAGCCGATTCTCGCGTAGGCAACCTACCCTATCCGCTCGGCGGTAAACGCCGCCCACGCGCCGTATTCGGCCGCCGCGGGCGACGGGCGGCTCGCCCGGGTCAGGTGTCGCATCGTCCGGTCCGTTCGTGGCAGGTCAGCAGCAGATGGTCGAAGGCGCTCACGACCTGTGGCGCCGGTCGCGGCACCGATTTCAGGTCCGAGATCACACAGGTGGCGATGTCACGCAGCTTGGTGTTGGTCTCCTGCGAACGCCAGACCAGGACCTTGAACGCCTGCTCGGCGCTGATCCCGTACATGTGCATGAGCACGCCCTTGGCCTGCTCGATGACCGCGCGCGATTCCACCGCGCTCGAGATCGCGGCGTTCACCGCGGCTTTGGTCGCGGCGTCGACCGTCTCGGTCAGGTCCAGGTAGTAGCCGGTGGTGCCGACGGGCACGTCGTCGTCGTCGAGGATGCGGTCGGCGACGACCATCGCCGTGTGCGTCCGGCCGCCGGTATCGAGGAAGCGGTGCCTGCTCGAGAACGGCTCGCCGCGCTCGATGGTCCGGGCGATGAGGTCGGCGACGACGTCACGGTCGTCGGGATGCTTGTGCGACAGCAGCAGCTCGGTGGTGGGTTCGACCTGGCCCGGAGTGTAGCCGTGCATGCGGTAGACCTCGGCCGACCACTCCCAGCGCTGCGTGGTGAACCAGAACGTGAACGCGCCGACCGCCGACGGGGCATGTGCCTCGTCGACCGCGTCGTCCACACCGGGAAAATCGGATGACATCACCATGACACTACCGTCGTCGGGATCGTCGGCCGCCCGCTCGGCCGGGTCCGGCGGGCCCGCGCCGTCACGCCGTGCGGAATCGGCCCGGTCCTCTGCGCGCGGTGTCGTCGGGGGCGTCGAGGTGGTCCATGATCGACTCCCACCAGGACTGCAATGGGCTCGGTTCGGGCCAGCTGATGGTTTCGCCGGCGACCTCGTTGTCGTCCGGGTCGGGCGGTGTCGTCCGGCCGCGCTCGCGCTGGGTCATGCCGGTTCCTCCGTGGCGACCGGCTCCGCCCCCACCGGGTGGTGGACCTGGTGCGGATAGGTCACCAGCTCGCCGGCCGGGTCGACCACCTCGAGGACGCGCCGCGACCACCCACCGTCCTCGACCACGAACAAGGAGGATCCGTGCGCGCGACACCGGGTCGCGGTCCGCACCAGTTCCCCGAAGCCCCGGCACGAGACGAAACCCAGTCCGCGCAGGTCGACGACGAACTGCCCGCCCGGGACCACCGTGTCGGCGCCGTGGTCGAGCATTCGCCGCCAGCGCGGCATCGTGAAGGCGTCGACCTCGCCGCGCGCTCGCAATCGCGTCGATCGGCCGCGATGCTCGAACTCGGCGCTCAGCCGTAGGCAGGCATCGCGAGGCTCATCGAGGAAAGCCGGAAAAGGGCTGTCGACGGCGGTCGGGAACGGGCCGTTGCGGCGCCGGTCGGGGAAGGGCAGAGACATCGGTGTGCTCGATTCGTCGGCACCAGCGGCCTACGGCCGCCCGCCCACACCCTGCATGTTGAAGGTCGGGAGGACCTCCCATTGCACCACACATTCCGCCGGCGGGTCGCCCAACAGGCGATATGGGCCGGTCAGGCCGCCTCGATATCGCCTGCCTGGGCACGCAGTCGAGTCAGGATCCTGGTGAGTTTGCGCGAGACGCTCATCTGCGACAGGCCGACTCGTTCGGCGATGTCGGACTGGGTCAGCGAGTCGTAGTAGCGCCACGACAGCAGCTGCCTGTCCTCGTCCGACAGCTGCGCCAGCAGCGGTCCCACCGTGAGCGCGTCCTCGGTGAGCGCGTAGAACGGGTCCTCGTCACCGATGCTGTCGGCGATGGACATGCCCGGCCCGCCGTCGGCGTCGGGCACCGGGAGATCGAGACTGCGGGTGTGGTGGGCCTCGGAGGCGGTCATCGCTCGGGTGACATCGGTGATGTCGACGCCCAGTTCGTCGGCCAGCTCGTAGGCGGTGGGGGACCGGTCGAGCTCACGGGTGAGCTTCTCGGTGGCGGGCCGGAGCCGCCCGTAGAGCTCCTTGTCGCGGCGCGGCACGTGCAGCGCCCAGGTGCGGTCGCGGAAATGCCGCCGGACCTCGCCCATCACCGTCGGAACCGCGAAGCCGAGGAACGGCGCGCCGTGGGTGACGTCGTAGCGATCGACCGCGATCACCAACCCGACCCGCGCGGTCTGCAGCAGGTCCTCGAAGGTCTCGCCGCGACCGGCGAACCGGCGGGCGATGTTCTCGGCCAACGGCAGGCAGGTATCGATGATCCGATCCCGCAGCGCTTCGTGCTCGGCCGAACGTGGGTCGGTCAGCGACAACTGGACGAACAGCGGTTCTGGCTTGTCGTAGGTGACGGTCTGGCTCATCGGGTCAGCTCCTGGCCTTCAACTGTGAGTACCGGTCGACTGGCAGGCTGGCAAGTCGGAAGGTATGGACCTTGTTGATCGAAGAGTTACCGTTTCGTGTCGTTCCCAAACCTCGTTGTCGATCGTTTCTCCCGGCGAGCCGGTCGATGCGCCGGGCAGGGATGCGAAGCGGGACAGCCGGGTTCGGCCGGCGTTCGCCCGGCTGCCCGAGCTGTCGGAGGCCCGCGTACCCTGTGGCCCGTGGCGGCCCCGCTCGGGCCACGTCAACGCCACGAGGGGAGCCACGATGACGAACCCGCTCGACAGAGCGCTGGCCGAACGGCAGGTCCGGAACACGCGGCTCGGATGGGATGTGCAGGCCGAGATCAGCCAGTTGCTGATGCTGCGCGCCGTCGCCGAGACCGCCGCCATGGTCGCCGGATTCCTGATCGATGAGATCACCGACCTGCGTGTGGCGTTGGACGAGATCGCCACTTGCCTGATGGTGCACGCCGTGCCCGAAACCCGGATCCGGTGTGAGTTCTCCGCCGATAAGCGCGGCATGCGTATGGAGGTGGGCGCGGTGTCGATGGTGGCCGACCCCATCGACGAGACCGGCCTGGGCTGGCAGGTGCTCGAGGCGAGCACCGATCGCCTCGCCGTGGAGACGGGTCCGCTCGACCCCGACACCGGCGGACGTTCGGTCACCGTGGTGTTCGAGCGGGCGCGCACCCGCGCCTGAGGCGCTCCCGGCCGCTCGCGCCATCTCCGCCGCTGCCGTTTCCGCCGAGCGGCTCCGGGTATGTCCGGTCGGACAGCATGATGAGCGCGAGGAGGATTCCGGTGAACGATGCGACACCGAACCGAACACGCGCCGAACACCGCGCGAGGACGACGACGGTGGAGCTCGACCTCGAGACCGTGTCGCTGGGTCAGGTCCGCCATACGGTTCGCCGGCTGCTGACGCAGTGTGCCGGCGTCGGAGTCGAGGACGCGGTGCAGGTGTGTGACGAGTTGGCCAGCAATGCTGTTCGCCACAGCGCGCCGGAGCGATCCTGCCGGTTGATCGTGGCAGGTCCGGCCCGATTCCGGGTGGAAGTCGACGACAGTTCGGCCACCCGACCCCGCATCCGCCGCCCGGACGGCACCGGCGGCACCGGGTTACGGCTGGTCACCCAGCTGTCCGCCCGCTGGGGCGTCGAGTATCGGGAGGCCGGCAAGACGGTCTGGGCGGAACTGGGCACCCCGAACCCGTGCTGAGTGGGGTCGCCGATCCGTCGTGCGGGTCGCCGTGCCGGATCCGGTCGACCGAATCGCCGGTGAGGTCGATGCGGTGCAACGGTCGTGATGGCGGCCCTCGGAGTACCCGCGTCTACCGCCGCGCGGACGGATCGGGGAGGGTGGGCTCCGGAGTGGGGATCGGGGGAATCGGTTCGCCCGGACGAGGTAGGGGCGGCACCGGGTCACCGGGAGTGGGCGGGACGGGGTCCGGCGCGGGACCGGGCGGGAAGGGGGCCGGCGGCGGGGGTTGGGGGGTCGGTTCGACCGGGGTCATGATCGCCTCCTCGACGGTGGTGAACGGCGGATGATCGCCATGTCCCCGCGATGCCCGCGTCCCGCCGCGCGAAACCGGAACGCGCCGCGAATCAAAGGAGCGGACGGCCGCCGGTGACCGCGAGCCTGGCGCCGGAGAGGTAGCTACCGTCGTCGGCGGCGAGCAGGACATAGGCGGGTGCGAGCTCGGCGGGCTGTCCCGCCCTGCCCAGCGGGGTGTCGTCCCCGAACTTCGCGACCTTCTCCGGTGGCATGGTGGACGGAATCAGCGGCATCCAGATCGGGCCGGGCGCCACACTGTTCACCCGGATGCCCTTGTCGCCCAGCAATTGCGCCAGGCTCGCGGACAGATTCGCGATCGCGGCTTCGGTCGCGGCATACGGTGCCGGCGTCGGATTGGGCATGTCGGAATTCACCGACGAACTGCCGATGATCGACGACCCCGGCCGCATGTGCGAAACCGCGGCCTGGACGAGATGGAAGGACGCGTCGGAGCCGTCGTGAATTCGGGCCGGGTAGTTGTCGATTCGATGATCACGGTTTGGCAACGGGCGCCGTGGTCAACCCTGGGTGTATGACCAACTCACGTAATCGGACAACGAGTACGCCGAGCATGGATCTGACCAGCACCATCATCATGTTGGCCACCTGCGTGTTCTTCCTCTTCGGGCTGGTGACACTGACGTCCTCGCTGCCGCTCGCGTTCGCCGGCTCGATCGGGCTGGCCGCCGCGATGGTGACGACCACCAGAGCCCTGGACTCCGCCCGGCCCTCGGTCGACGTCCGCGACAGCTAGCCCGACCGCCGATGTCGGCGGTGGACAGCGCTTCCTCCGCGACCGGGGGACGGCGGGCTCACATCGGGTAGATCCCGTGCTTGCGCGGGTTGAATTCGGGGGTGACCGGAGGTTTGTCGCGCAGCAGGCGCAGGGCGTGGCGGATCTCGAGGCGGGTGCGGGACGGCTCGATGACGGCGTCGATGTAGCCGCGTTCGGCCGCGATCCACGGGGTGGCGACCGTCTCGTTGTACTGGTTGATCATGAAATCGCGGGCGGCGGCGCGATGTTCCTCGGGCACGGCGGCCAGCTGGCGCTTGCCGATGAGGTCGACAGCGCTCTCGGCGCCGATCACCGCGATACGGGCGGTCGGCCACGCGAAGCTGATGTCGGCGCCGACCTGCCGGGCGGCCATCATGCCGTAGGCGCCACCATAGGACTTGCGCACCACCAGATTGATGATCGGCACCGTCGCCTCGATGATCGCGCGGGGGACCCGACCGCCGCGGATGATCACACCGGCGGCTTCCTGTTCGAGGCCGGGCAGCACGCCGGGGGTGTCGACGACGAAGACCAGCGGGATGTTGAACGCGTCGCAGAGCCGGATGAAGTAGGTGGACTTGTCCGAGCAGGCGGCATCGATCGAACCGCCCAGCACCAGTGGCTGATTGGCGATCACCCCCACCGGGTGGCCGTCGACCCGGGCGAAGCCGGTGATCAGGTTCGGGGCGAACAGGGCCCGGATCTCGTGGAATTCACCGTCGTCGAAGATGCGCAGCAAGATGTCGTGCATGTCGTAGCCTGCGCGGTCGGAATCCGGGATGATCGCGTCGAGTTCCAGGTCGTGGGCGGTGATCTCCGACTCCAGCCCGGGATTGACGATCGGTGGCTGTTCGAGGCAGCTCGTCGGCATGTAGCTCAGGTAGTTGCGGGCCCAGTCGTAAGCCTGCTGCTCGGTGTCGGCGATGTGATGCAGGGTGCCGCGCTTGGCCTGGATCTCGGCGCCACCGAGGTCCTCGGCGGAGATGTCCTCACCGTTGACCGCCTTGATCACCTCCGGCCCGGTGACGAACATGTAGGAATCCTTGGTGCCGATGAGCACATCGGTGTTGATCGGCCCGTAGACCGACCCCGCCGCGCACTTGCCGAGGATGATCGACACCTGCGGCACATAGCCGGACAGTTTTTCCAGCACGCGGGAGATGTCGCCGAAGGAGGCGATCGAGCCGACCGCGTCCTGGATCCGCGCTCCGCCGGAGTCGTTGATCGTCACCACCGGGCAGGCATTGTCGAAGGCGAGTTTCAACGCGCGCATGAACTTGCGCGCCGCGGTGACGCCGACCGACCCGCCGTAGACGGTCTGGTCGTGGGCGATCACCACGACCGGCCGCCCGTGGATGAGTCCCCGACCGGTGACCAGGCCGTCGCCGTAGAGGGCGTCGGGCTGGTCGGGCTGGCGGGCGAACGCGCCGATCTCGACGAAGGTGCCCGGGTCCAGGAGCATGCGCAGACGCTCGCGGACGCTGGGAATGCCCTTCTTCGCGCGCTTGGCGACGCCGGCCTCGCCGGCGGGCTCTGCCGCGATCGCCAGGATGTCGACCAGTTGCTCGAGCTTCGCCTGCGTACTCGCCACGCCTACCGCCACCTTTCAGCTACTACTGTGCTGGCGCAGACGTTAGGCGGATTCGGGGCGCTCGGGCTCGAAGCGCCGAGTCTCAGGGACAGTTCACAGTCGGTCGTCATGTCGTCTTCCCGTCACTGTCCGGTCGAACACAATGGACTACGTCGGCCATGTCGCGCTCAGCAGCGCGCGGGCGCGGGTTCGTTCCGGAAGCGCGCCTCCAGAAAGTTCCAGGCTTCGGGCAGACCCGCGACCGCGGTGGTCATGTGTTCGGCTATCTCGTAGCGGGAGAAGGTGATCGGTGCCCCCGCGCGGCAGTACCGGTCCGCGACGTCGGCGACGGCGTCGAACGGGGTCAGTTCGTCGAAGACGCCCTGCCAGAAGAAGGTGGGGGTTTCGGGGATGCCGGGGTAGTCGCGCAAGCTGTTCTCGCGCAGCACGGCGCGGGCGTCGGGATTGTCCATCAGGCTCTTGGTGGCGGCGAGCTGTTCGGCGTTGCGCAGTGCGCCGTGCAGGAGCAGGAAGCGGCGACATTCGTCGTGGGTGAAGTCCCGGAACCACAGGCCCTCGGCGTTGAGCTGGTCCGAGATCGGCAGTCGCTCGGGGTATTCGCGTTCCAGGCCCATGGCGGCCGCCCACGCGAGACCGAACCCGGGGTGCGGGCCGAAGCCGATGCCCAGGGCCATCTGCTCGAGGTCGGCCGGAATACCGCCCGCGGCGACGCCGGCGAGTGTCAGATCGGGCGCGTAGGTGGGTTGCAGAGCGGCGGCCCACGCCGTGGCCATGCCACCACCGGAGTACCCGGCCAGTGCGATCGGTGACTGACCCAGGCTGAGTTCGGTCGCGCGTTGCAGGGCCTGCACGCTGTCGAGGGTGACCATGCCACTGAGCTTGGCGGCGCCGTAGGCGACGGTCGGGCCGAGGTAGTCCGGCAGCGCGACCGCCCAGCCCCGGCTCAGCGGCAGCACCGCGCCGAAGGCGTCGAGGGTTTCCTCGTTGAGCAACGAGTACGAGGGGTTGCACTTGGTGCCGAGAGAGTTGATCAGGGCCTGGTAGGACACCAGCGGTGGGTTGTGGACGCCGACCGGGATCAGCACGGTGGTCACGCCCATGATGGGGTGCCCCGCGGAATTGGTGGAGCGGAAGGCGACGTGCCAGATGTCGGTGCCCGCGTAGAGCCCGGTGTCGAGCTTGCGCGTACGGACCACGTCACCGGGGGCGAGGTCGCCGAGGGTGTCGGGTGCCGTGAAGAACGGGTCCGGGTTCGGTGTGGGATAGAGGGGTTCGGCGGCCGCCGCGGGGGCGAACAAACCGGCGGACAGAGCGCAGAACAGCACCGTCAGGGCGGCCGTCCAGATCCGGCGCATGGTGGATCCTTGTCATCGGTGGAGCGGGCGGGTGGTCAGCAGTTGGTCGGCGCGGGTTCGCCGCGGAACCGCGCGTCGAGCCATGCCACGGCGGAGGGGAATCCCATGACCGCGGTGGCGAGGTGGTCGGGACTGGGGTAGAGCTCGGACAGGACCGGGGTTCCGGCCCGGCAGTAGCGCTGGTTGGTGTGCACGACCGCGTCGACGGGGATCAGCGGATCGACCGGGGTGTGCCATTCGAAGATCGGCATCGTCGGCACCCCGTCGAAGAGTTCGAGGCTGTTCTCGTCGCCTACCGCCCACGCCCTCGGGTCGTCGATCAGGGACACGGTCGAGGCCAGGTCGCTCGCGCTGTGCATGGCGCCCGCGGCGATGAGTTCGACCGTGCAGCCGTTGGACATCGCCTCGCGCACCGCCAGGCCGGTGTCGTTGAGCTGTCCGCTGATCGGCAGCCGGTCCGGGTATTCGCGTTCCAGCCCGAGCGCCGCGGCCATGGCCAGCCCGAACATGGGGTGCGGAGCCAAGCCCAGGGCGCGGGCCATCGTGGTGATGTTCATCGGCACACCACCCTGCGCGGCCCCGACCAGCCGGAGTTCCGGGGCGTACCGGGGCGCGAGGGCCGCGGCCCAGCCGGTCGCCATTCCGCCGCCGGAATAGCCGAGCATGGCCGCCGGGCTGTCGGCGAGGCCGAGTTCGGGCACCCGGAGCGCGGCGCGGATGCCGTCGAGGGTGATCTGGCCGCCGAGCCGGGCCGCGCCGTAGGCGGCGTTCGGTCCGAGGTGATCGGGCAGCGCGATGCTCCAGCCTCGCAGCAGCATCGTGTTCAGCAGCGGAACGGCCCGGTAGAGCAGGTTCGGGTCGTAGGCGTAGAGGGCGCGCGAGACCGCGCACTGCGTGCCGAGACCGTTGATGATGTGCTGGTAGGACAGCAGCGGCCCGCCGGGGCGGTGGTCGTTCGGGGTGAGGATCGTGGTGGTCGCCGCGATCGGCCTGCCCTGGGAATCGGTGGACCGGAACTTGATCAGCGTGACCGTGGCCGTGGGGAAATACGGCAGCGGATCTTGCGTGCGGACCGCGAGGACCGCCCCGGGATCCCGGCTCGCGAGGTCGGCGGGCGCGGAATAGAAGGGGTCGGGGTCCGGCGTCGGATACAGCGGCACCGCGGCGGTCGCGGGCTGAGCGCCGGCGACGAGCAGGCCGGCCAAGACGGCGCAGGCCAGTGCGCGGGCGTCAGCGATCCTCATGGCTCACCCCCGGCGCGGGAATCCGGAAACCGATACCGGTGGCCCGCTCGGAGACCTCCCACAGCTGCTGCCAGCGGGAGCGCTCGCGCGAGAGCGCGCTCGACGGGCACGCGCCGATCGCGCCCCGCGTGTTGAACAGCTTGGTCGGCCCCCAATAGGTGTGCGGGTCCGCGTCGGGCGAGGTCGCGGCGTACAGAATGGATTGTGCCGCGGCGGCGCGTGATTGACCGACGAGGCGGATGAACGGCTCGGCGACGTAGTCGAGCGGGGTCTCGGTGTGGGCGACGAGGCCGGTCGGGGAGACGCCCGGATGCACCACATACGACCGCAGACGCGACCCGTGCTCGGCGAGCCTGCGCTGCAGTTCCCGGCCGAACATCAACGTGGACAGTTTCGATTCGGCGTAGGCCGTCGAGCGCGAGTACCGGCGGCGTTCGAAACGCAGGTCGTCGAGCGGCAGGGAACGCGTCCAACCGTGCGAAATGCTCGACAGCGAGACGACCCGGTCGCGGACTCGGTCCAGCAGGAGCCCGGTCAAGGCGAAATGGCCGAGATGATTGACCCCGAATTGGGTCTCGAAACCATCGGCCGTGCGCGCGAACGGCACATTCATCAGGCCCGCGTTGTTGATCAGCACGTCGAATTCGCCGCATTGCCGGGCGAATCGCGCGACGGCGGTCAGGTCGGCCAGATCCAGTTCGGCCACCGTGACATCGCCCCCCACGCGTGCCGCGATATCGCTGCTGCGCCGCGGATTACGGCAGGCCATGACCACCGAGGCGCCGTGGGCGACGAGAACGCGGGTCACCTCCGCGCCGAGGCCACCGTTGGCCCCGGTGATGACGAATCGCCGGCCGTGCTGATCCGGTATCGGATCGGGAGTCCTTGCCATGGCGCCCGACATTACGAATTGCGGAATCCCGATGGCAATGCGTTTGGAAAACGTCAAACGCGGCGCGGCGCGGGCTGGTCGTTTCCCAAAGACGGCCTGCGCGTCCGGAATTCGGTCATCGGCTGACATAGCGTGACGCCGTCAGTGCCCGAGCAGCTGTCGATTAGCTAGGAGATGTTTGCCGTATGGCTCGCGAAGACGAACTACGCACGTATATGAAGAAGGCCGTCCGGGAATTGCAGGTCACCCGGCAGCGTCTCGACGACGTGGAAGCGCGAGCCACCGAGCCGATCGCCATCGTCGGAATGGCGTGCCGTTACCCGGGCGGGGTCACCTCGCCGGAGCAGCTGTGGCAGGCGGCCGTCGAGGGGCGCAGCCTGGTGTCGGAGTGGCCCGCCGATCGGGGCTGGGACGTCGAGGGACTGTTCGATCCCGAACCCGGGCTGCCAGGCAAGTCGTACGTCCGCACGGGCGGCTTCCTCGACGGCGCCACCGCGTTCGACGCGAACTTCTTCGGCATCAGTCCGCGCGAGGCCCTGGCGATGGACCCGCAGCAGCGGCTGGTGCTCGAGACCGCGTGGGAGACGTTCGAGCGGGCCGGGATCGATCCGACCACGGTGCGCGGCAGCGCCACCGGTGTGTTCGTCGGCCTGATGCCGGATATGCAGGGCCCGTCCTCGCGCGATATCGACGAACGGGTGCGCGAGACGATCGAGCACTTCCTGATGACCGGGCAGGCCTCCAGCATCGCTTCCGGCCGGGTGTCCTATGTGCTCGGGCTGGAGGGGCCCTCGGTCACCGTGGACACCGCCTGCTCGTCGTCGCTGGTCGCGATCCACCAGGCGGTGCGATCGCTGCGTTCCGGCGAGTCGACGCTGGCGCTGGCCGGCGGTGTCACGGTGATGGCGACACCCGCCGCGTTCGTCGCGTTCTCCACCCAGCGCGCCCTCGCCGCCGACGGCCGGTGCAAGTCCTTCGCCGCGGGCGCCGACGGTACCGCGTGGGGTGAGGGCGTCGGCATGCTGTTGCTCGAGCGGGTCTCCGAGGCCCGGCGTAACGGCCATCGAATCCTGGGCCTGGTGCGCGGCACGGCGGTGAACTCCGACGGCGCGTCCAACGGCCTGACCGCGCCGAACGGACGATCCCAGCAACGGGTGATCCGCTCGGCGCTGGCCGACGCGGGGCTGGCCTCGCACGAGGTCGACGTCGTCGAGGCGCACGGCACCGGGACCCGGCTGGGCGATCCCATCGAGGCCGAGGCGCTGCTGGCGACCTACGGCGCCGAGCGCGACGGGGCGGAGCCGCTGTTGCTCGGGTCGCTCAAATCGAACATGGGCCATACCCAGGCCGCGGCCGGTGTCGGCGGGTTGATCAAGATGGTCATGGCGATGCGGCGCGGGCTCGTGCCGCCGACGATCAATGTCGACGAGCCGACGCCGCACGTGGATTGGTCCGCGGGCGCGGTGCGGCTGGCGACCGAGACCCAGGCGTGGCCCGCGACCGGTCGTCCGCCGCGTGCGGCGGTGTCGTCCTTCGGTATCAGCGGCACCAACGCGCATGTGATCGTCGAGCGCGGCGACTCCGAGCAGGACGTGGCCCGGTCCGCTGATGCCCTTGTGCCGCCGGTGATTCCGTGGGTGCTGAGCGCCCGTTCGGCCGACGGCGTCGTGGCGCAGGCGGCGGCGTTGCTCGGCGCGGTCGAGTCCGGCGTCGCCACCGACGCCGTCGACATCGGCTTCTCGCTGCTGGATACCCGGGCGCGGTTCGACCATCGCGCCGTGATCGTGGGACACGATCTCGACGAGCTGGCCGCGGGACTGCGATCGGTCGCCGAGGATCGGTCCGCGCACAACGTCGTGCGCGGCACGGCCGGTGCGGCGGTGACGGCGGCGATGTTCCCCGGGCAGGGCGCGCAGCGCGTCGGCATGGGGCGCGAGCTCTACGACAGCTATCCCGTGTACCGGACGGCCTTCGACGAGGTCTGCGAGGAGCTGGACAAGCACCTCGAGCTCTCGTTGCTCGACGTGGTCTTCGCCGCGCCGGGCACCGAGCGGGCCGCCCTGCTGGACCGCACCGAGATCACCCAGGTCGCGCTCTTCGCCACCGAGGTGGCGATCTACCGGCTGGCCGAATCCTGGGGCCTGCGACCGGCATTCGTGCTGGGCCATTCGATCGGGGAGATCGTCGCGGCGCAGGTGGCCGGCGTCTGGTCGCTGCCGGACGCGTGCGCGCTGGTGGCGGCCCGGGGACGGCTCATGCAGTCCGGACCGGCGGGCGGGGCGATGATCGCGGTCGCCACGGACGCCGCGACCGCCGCCGAGCTGGTCCGGGAATACGACGACGTGAGCATCGCCGCCGTCAACGGGCCCGCGTCGGTGGTCCTGTCGGGCGCGAGCGCGTCGATCGACGCGCTCGCCGGTCAGCTGACGGCCGAGGACGTGCGCACCACCCGGCTGCTGGTGAGTCACGCGTTCCATTCGGCCCACATGGACGCGGTCCTCGCGGAATTCGACCAGGTATGTCGCGGCCTGACCTATCATCCGCCGACGGTGCCGGTGATCTCGGCGCTCACCGGCAAGGTCGCCGAGGTGACCGAACTGTGCTCCCCGGACTACTGGGTCAACCATCTGCGCGAACCGGTCCGCTACCTGGACGCGGTGCGGTGGGCGCGCGAGCAGGGCGGTGTCGACTGCTTCGCGGAAATGGGGCCGGGCGCCGCCCTGACGGCGATGGTGCACGAGATCGTCGACGACGGTGAGGCGGTGACCGCCGTCGCGCTGCAACGGCCCGGCCTGGCCGGTGACCTCGCGTTCGCCCTGGGACTGTCGGCGTTGTATTCGGCAGGGACGTCGCTGGATCCGGTCTCGGTGTTCGACGGTTCCGGGGCCCGCCGGATCGACTTGCCCACCTACGCCTTTCAGCGCGACCGGTACTGGCTCGAGGTGACCGAGAGCAGCAATGTGCGCGGCGCCGGACTCGCCGCCGCGGACCATCCGCTGCTGGGCGCCAAGGTCGATCTCGCCCAGGACGGCGGGCTGCTGCTGACCGGGCGGCTGTCGCCGCACACCCACCCCTGGCTGGCGGGTCACCGGATCGGCGGCGCGATTCTGCTGCCCGGGACGGCCTTCGTCGAACTCGCCTGGCACGCGGGACAACGGGTGGACTGCCCCGAGGTCGGTGAACTCGTGCTCGAAGCGCCGCTGGTGCTGCCCGAGCCGGGCGCGGTGGAGATCCAGGTGCTCGTCGGCGCGGCGCGGGAGTCGGGGGAGCGCACCCTGGGGGTGTACTCCCGCCCGCAGACATCGACCGGGTCCGACCTGCCGTGGACCTGTCACGCCACGGGCACCGTGCGGGCCGCGACCGATCCGGCCGCGGCCGCCACCGGTGCGTGGCCGCCGCCGGGAGCCGTCGCGGTGGCTCTCGGTGACCCGTACGAGGCGATGGCGGCGGCGGGATACGACTACGGCTCCGCCTTCCGCGGGCTCGGCCGGATCTGGCGCCACGGTGCCGAGGTGCTGGCCGAGGTGGCCCTGCCCGAGGCCGACGCCGGCGCGGCCGGGCAGTTCGGTCTGCACCCCGCGCTGCTGGACGCGGCGCTGCACGCGATGATCGCGACTGGCACCGTCGGACCGACCGAGTCCGGCACGGTGCGGCTCCCGTTCGCCTGGGAAGGCGTGTCGCTGTTCGCGGTGGGCGCGGCCGAACTCCGGGTCCGGCTGACCCCCGCCGGAACGGACCGGATCGCGCTCGAACTGACCGATACGACGGGCAGGCCGGTCGCCCGCGCGGAATCGCTGGCGCTGCGCGAGATCTCGCTCGACCTCCTGGAACAGCGGCCGTCGGCGACCGACGGCGGCCTGTTCGAACTGAACTGGGTGACGGTCCCCGCACCCGACGCGATCGGCGACGACGGCGAATGGCACACCCTCGCCGAGGGCGCGGTCGTGGTGGAGCAGTGCGCACGCGGCGCGGGCGACCTCGTCGTCGTGCGGGTGCCCGGTGCCGCCCCCGACCCGGCGACCGCGCACGAGCAGGTGATCGCGGTCCAGACCGTCGTCCAGGACCTGCTCGCCGATGATCGGTTCACCCGGGCCCGGATCGTGTTCGTGAGCACCGGCGCGGTCGCCGTGCACAGCGCCGAGGACATCGGCGATCTCGCGGGCGCGGCGGTGTGGGGTCTGCTGCGGACCGCACAGAACGAGCACCCCGGCCGGATCACCCTGCTCGATCTCGACGGGCGGACCGACTATCGCGAGGCGGTCCGTGCCGCCGCGGCGCTCACCACCGAACCCCAGCTGGCGATCCGGCACGGCGAATCCCACGCGCCCCGCCTGGTTCGCGCCGGCGCGGATACGGTCGGATCGGCCGACGCGCTCGACGGCGGCGACTGGCAGCTCGTCGATCGCGGTCGCGGCACCCTCAACGGGGACAACATGTTCCTCGCCGAACAGTCCGCGCCCACACCGCTGGCACCGGGGCAGGTCCGCATCGCGGTCCGCGCGGCGGGCGTGAACTTCCGTGACGTCCTGATCGTGCTCGGGATGTACCCGATCCCGAACACCGCCATCGGCGGCGAAGGCGCCGGTGTCGTCATCGAGGTCGCACCCGACGTGGTGGACTTCGCGCCCGGCGACCGGGTGATGGGCATCTTCACCGGCGTGAGCGCCACGGTGGTGGCCGACCGGCGGACGGTGATCCCGATCCCGACGGGCTGGTCGTTCGAGGACGCCGCCGCCGCGCCGATCGTGTTCGCCACCGCCTACTACGCTCTGGTCGACCTGGCCGGGGCGCGGGCAGGGGAGTCGCTGCTCATCCACGCCGCGACCGGCGGTGTCGGGATGGCCGCGGTGCAGCTGGCCCGTCATCTCGGGCTCGACCTGTTCGTCACGGCCAGCCCCGGGAAATGGGATGTGCTGCGGGCGAACGGTTTCGGCGACGAGCGTATCGGCAACACCCGCACCACCGAGTTCGAGGGCAAGTTCCTGGCGGTCACCGGGGGCCGCGGTGTCGACATCGTGCTCGACTCGCTGGCGGGCGAGAAGGTCGACGCGTCGCTGCGCCTGCTGCCGCGCGGGGGCCGCTTCATCGAGATGGGCCTGACCGATCTGCGCGACCCCGACGAGATCGCGGCGCGGTACCCGGGGGTCGGCTACCAGAACTTCCTGCTGATGGAGGCGGGCCCCGACCGGTTGCACGAGATCCTGACCGACCTGCGCGGCCTGTTCGAATCCGGTGTCCTGCGCCCCCTTCCGGTGACGCGCTGGGATGTGCGACGGGCGCCGGAGGCGTTCCGGCAGCTGAGTCAGGCCCGCCACGTCGGCAAGTACGTGCTGACGGTCCCGGCCCCGCTGGACCCCGACGGCACCGTCCTGGTGACCGGCGGCACCGGCGGCCTGGGCGCGCTCGCCGCCCGGCACCTGGTCACCGCCCACGGCGTGCGGCATCTGCTGCTGGCCAGCCGGCGCGG
>NZ_JBCGFB010000016.1:0-75472 GCF_038752175.1 Nocardia sp. No.11
CCCAGCGCGCGGCGCTGGCCCGCGCGCTGGTGGCCGAGCCGACGCTGCTGCTGCTCGACGAGCCCTTCGGCGCGCTCGACGCGCTGACCCGCCTGACCATGCACGAGCTGCTGCTCGGCCTGCACGCCCAACGCGCGTTCGGCGTGCTGCTGGTGACCCACGATGTGCTCGAGGCGATCATCCTGGCCGACCGCGTCCTGGTCCTCGACGAGGGGCGCATCGCCGCCGAGGTGTCCATCGACCTGCCGCGACCGCGCACGGCGGCCGCGCCCGAGGTCGCCGAGTACGCCACGCGGCTGCTGGCCCTGCTCGGCGTCACTTCCTGAGATGTCCACCCCCGCACGAAAGTTGTTCCCGTGAAACGCACTCCGAAGTCCCGCCTGGCCGGGCTCGCCCTCGCCGTCGTCGCCGCGCTCTCGCTGAGTGCCTGCGGTGACGACGCGGCGACCGACGCCGCGCCGTCGGGCCCGGTCGATCTGAGCACCGTCACGTTGAAAGTCGGGGACCAGAAGGCGATCTCGATCGAAGTGCTGCTCGCGGCCTCCGGTCAGCTGGCGAACCTGCCGTACAAGATCGAGTTCTCCACCTTCACCGCCGGTCTGCCGCTGGTCGAGGCGGCCAGCGCCGGCGGCATCGACATCGCGCAGACGGGCAACACCCCGGTGATCTTCGGTGCGGCGTCCAACGCCGACATCAAGATCGTCGGCGCGCTCTCGGCGACCGGAAAGGGCGACGCGATCCTGGTCGGCAAGGACTCCTCGATCGGCTCTGTCGCGGCGCTGAAGGGCAAGAAGGTCGCGGTCTACAAGGGCAGCTCGGCCAACGCGAATCTGCTGCTGCAGCTGCAGAAGGCGGGCCTGTCGCTCGGCGATGTCGAGCCGGTCTACCTGGCTCCCGCCGACGGCTACACCGCGCTGACCCGCGGCGATGTCGACGCCTGGGCGACCTGGGATCCCTACACCGCCATCGCCGAGAAGGAGATCGGCGCCAAGCCGATCGCGACCGCCGATCAGGCCGCCAACGGCTACAACTTCTGGGTCGCGGGCAAGCACGCGGTCGGCGACGCGGGCAAGTCGGCCGCGATCGCGGACTTCTTCCAGCGCTACGCCGCCGCCACCAAGTGGTCCTCGGACAATCTCGACACCTGGTCGACCAAATATGCCGAACTCACCCAGATCAGCGTCGACGCCTCCCGCACCACCTGGACCCGCTCGATCAAGCAGCCGATCAAGCTCTCCGATCCGGTGATCGCCTCGGAGCAGGAGATCGCCGACGCCTTCACCAAGGCCAAGGCCATCCCGGGCAAGGTCGACTTCGAGTCCTTCGTCGACACCAGGTTCGACAAGGCGTAAGCGCCGCTACGCTTTTCCGAATGCCAGGGCGACGTTGTGCCCGCCGAAACCGAACGAGTTGTTGAGCGCGTAGTCGATCCGCTGCGGGCGGGCAGTGCCCGCGACGATATCGAGCTCGATCGCCGGATCGGGGTGGTCGAAATTCAGGGTGGGCGGGACGATCTGCTCGCGCAGACTCAGTATCGTCAGCACCGACTCCAGCGCGCCCACCGCGCCGATCGAATGGCCGAGCGCTGATTTCGGCGCGTACACCGAGGCGTCGGGGGTGACCGCGGTGATGGCCGCGGCCTCGGAGGCATCGCCGACCGAGGTCGACGTCGCGTGCGCGTTGACGTGGTCGATGTCGCAAACCCGCAGTCCCGCGGTCTGAATCGCCTTGCGCATCGCACGGGCCGCCCCGGCGCCCGCCGGATCGGAGGCCACGATGTGGAAGGCGTCGGAGGTGATGCCCGCGCCGAGCACCCTGGCGTGAATTCGCGCGCCGCGCGCCCTCGCGTGCCGTTCGGATTCGAGCACGAGCAGCGCGCCCGCCTCACCGAAGACGAAACCGTCGCGGTCACGCTCGAACGGGCGCGAGGCGCGTTCCGGCTCGTCGTTGCGGGTGCTCATGGCCCGCATCATCGCGAAACCCGCGATGGGCACGGGGTCGATATGGCCCTCGACGCCACCGGTGACCACCACGTCGGCCTCGCCCGTGCTGATCAGCCGCCACGCGTGCGCGATCGCCTCCGATCCCGACGAGCAGGCCGAGACCGGCGCGAAAACGCCGCCCTGCGCACCGATCTCGAGTCCGACGGTGGCCGCGGGGCCGTTGGGCATGACCATCGGGACGGCCAGCGGCGAGACCTTGCGGTAACCGCCCGCGCGCATCGCGTCGACGGCGTCGATCAGCGCGTCACCGCCGCCGAGCCCGGTGCCGATGGCCACGGCCAGGCGCTCGGGGTCGACCGCAGGCGCGCCCGCCGCCCGCCAGACCTGCCTGCCGAGGACCAGGGCCATCCGCTCGACGTAGGAGTGCCTGCGCTGTTCGATCCGGGTGAGTTCGGCGTCGGGTGCGGTGACCAGCGGTCCGCCGATCCGGACCGGCAGGTCGTGGTCGGCGAGGAATTCCGGTGCCAGCGCGCGGATTCCGCTCTCGCCGCGCAGCAGGCGCGACCAGGTCTCGTCGATGGTGTCGGCGAGGGCGGTGGTCGCCGCGTACGCGGTCACCACGACACCGGCCCGAGTTTCTGAAGCGATCGGTACAGTCACGCCGTCATGGATACCTGTAGCAGTCGCTACAGTCAACCCATGGCCCGTCCTCTCGACCACCGCAAGCGCGCCGAACTGCTGGCCGGTGTCGTGGCGTACATCGCCGCGCACGGCCTGGCCGAACTGTCGCTGCGCCCGCTGGCCGCCGCCCTCGGCACCAGCTCGCGCATGCTCATCTACTACTTCGAGACCAAGGAGGAACTGCTGGTCCAGGCGCTGGCGACGCAGCGCCCCGACCTCGCGGCGGTCTTCGCCGATGTCACCGAGCCCGCCCAGTTGCGTGCCCGGCTGACCGGCTTCTTCGACCTGAACTCCGAGGGCGCCGAGGCCGACAGCGTGCGCGTGCTGTTGCAGGTGCTCGGTGCGGCGTGTGCCCCCGATTCGCCGTACCAGGACTACGCGAACGCGGCGATCGCCACATTCGTCACCGAGCTCGCGGCCGCGCTGCGCCGCACCGGCCTGGCCGCGGACCCCGAGGTGGTCGCGACCCTGCTCGTCTCCGGGCTGCGCGGCATCCTCCAGGACCGGGTGATCACCGGCGACCGGGAGCGCACCGGCCGGGCCGCGCGCGTCCTCATCGACGCCGTGCTCCCCGAGCCGGTGCGCCGAGCATCGCCGTCACCGGGGGACGACTGCTCCGCGTAGGTGGTCGTAGGCCATGTAGGTATGCAGGCGCACGCCGGTCACCAGCGTGTCGTCGTCGGCGTAGAAGTGCGGGTTGTGGTTCATGTACATCCCGCGTCCGCCCGGCGTCGGCTCCAACCCGGCCGCGCCGCCGAATTCGGTGTCCTGCACGCCGAGCGTGACGTAGAGGCCGCCGTATCTGTTGACGAACTCGGAGACGTCGTCGTATCCGAGGGTGGGGGTCGTGGCCACGACCCGCTCGTCGCCGACGACCTTGCGCAGGGTCGGCAATGCCGCGTCGACCCAGGGTCGCAGATTGTGCACGGCGGGCACGTCTTGCAGGTACTCCACGGTCGCCGTGCAGTTGTAGGCCTGGGCGGAGTGGGTGGCCAGCGTTTCGAGCCGCTGCCGCACCTGCGCCATATCGGCTTCGACCGAACACCGGATGGTGCCCCACAGCGTGACCGTCCGGCCGACGATATTGAACCTTCCGACGTCCTCGATGTGACCGATGGTGACGGTGACCGGATCGAAGGCGCTGAGCTGGCGGTAGATCTGCCCGATCCCGGTGAGGACGGCCCCTGCCGCGGGCATCGGGTCGATGCCCATCCACGGCGTCGACCCGTGGACCTGCTCGCCGGTGATGACGATCTTGATCAGGCTCGAGGCGCCGAACTGGTTGCCGACCCGATAGCCGATGTAGCCCTTGGGATACGGCGTGACATGGAATCCGAATGCCATCGTGGGCGCCGGATCATCCAGTGCGCCCTCGGCGAGCATTTCCCGCGCGCCGCCCTTCTCCTGGACCGGTGGACCTTCCTCCGCGGGCTGGAACACGAACAGTACGGTGCCTGGCAGGTGGTCGCGGACCCCGGCCAAGACCGTGGCCGCGCCGAGCAGCATCGCGGTGTGGCAGTCGTGCCCACAGGCATGCGACACCGGGAACGGGCCGCCGGGATAGTCGTCGTCGACGACGGTCGACGCGAACGGCACTCCGCACTCGTCGGGCACCGGCAGGGCATCGATGTCGGCGCGCAACGCGATGACCTGGTCACCGGGCAGGCCACCGGTGAGAACGCCGACGACACCGTGGCCGGCGATACCGGTCCGAACCTCGTCCAGCGGCAGCGACCTGAGGTGGTCGGCGATGAGCGCGGCGGTGTCGACCTCGCGGTTGGACAGCTCCGGGTGCTGGTGCAGGTGGTGCCGCCAGGCGATGACCTGGTCGGCCACGGCGGCCGCGTCCCGGTCGAACCGGTCGTAGATCGAGCTCTCGGACATCGGTTTCTCGCCTCCGTCGCCTCGCCCCAGGGAAACAAACGTGCTGTACGAGCGGGACAGATCATACGGCGACAGGACAGCGTTGCCGGGCAACCCGACCGGTTGCCCACTCCGGGGTTGCGCTCCGGCCGCAATCGTCGGCGACTGGGTAGGTTGAGCAGCGGATCGAGCGCCACGGATCCGGAAACCGGTCGGTGATCAGGAATCGGGTGATGCGCCATGGTGGACGAGACCACGAAGACCTACGGTTCGGTGCGCTGGGTGATGCTCGGGGTGCTGTGCGCCAGCCTGTTGCTGGTGGCGATGGACGCCACGATTCTCAATGTCGCGTTGCCCTCGCTCATCGACGACCTCCAGGTCGGGCCGCTCGAGCAGCTCTGGATCATCGACATCTACGGCCTGGTGCTCGGCGGTCTGCTCATCACCACCGGCGCGCTCGGTGACCGGGTGGGCCGGAAGCTGTTGTTCATCAGCGGTTTCGTGCTGTTCGGCGTCGCCTCGGTGGTCGCGGCGACCGCCGGGAGCGCGGCTCAGCTCATCGGCGGACGCGTGCTGCTCGGCATCGGTGGCGCGATGGTGATGCCGTCGACGCTGTCGCTGATCCGCAACATCTTCACCGATGTGCGCGAGCGCACGATGGCCATCGGGATCTGGGCCGCGGTGGCCGGTGTCGGCGCGACGGTCGGCCCGATCATCGGTGGTTTCCTGGTCGAGCACTTCGGCTGGTCGTCGGCGTTCTGGCTGAACGTGCCGGTGGTGCTGGTGACGGTGGTGGTCGGGCTGTGGGTGCTGCCGGAATACCGGGCGCCGCAGGCGGGCAGCCTCGACTGGTTCGCCGCGGCGCTGTCCATGATCGGCATCGTCTGCCTGGCTTGGGGCATCAAGCATCTGGCGAAAGGTGAAGCGGGATCGGTCGACTGGGTGGTCCTGCTCGTCGGGATCGGCGCGATGGTCTGGTTCGTCCGCCGCCAGCTCACCGCCGACGATCCGCTGCTGGACGTGCGGTTGTTCCGCAACAGCGCGTTCACCGCGGCCGCCGTGGCGACCCTGCTGGCCATGATGGCGATCGGCGCGGCGATGTTCCTGGTGTCGCTGTGGCTGCAATACGTGCACGGCTACAGCCCGTCCCAGGCCGGCATCCGGATGCTGCCCGCCGCGCTCACCCTGCTCACCGCCTCGCTGCTGACGCCGATGCTGATGGAGAAGTTCGGTGTCCGCGCGGTGCTCGGCGTCGGGCTCGGCGCGGTGTCGCTGGGGTTCCTGCTGCTGGCGGTGAGCCCGGAGCCGACGACCTATCCGGTGGTCGCGCTGGTGCTGGTGTCGTTCGGGCTCGGCGACGGGATGGCGGTGACCGCGGCCGCCGCGGTGCTCGTCGGTGCCGTGCCCGCCGATCGGGCGGGGCAGGCCGGGGCGGTCGAGGAGACCAACTACGAGGTCGGCGTCGGTTTCGGCGTCGCGCTGCTCGGCAGCCTGCACGCGCGGATCTTCACTCAGCACATGACGAACCTGCCGGTCCCGGCCGACCAGGTGGAGCAGGCGAGCGGCTCGGTCGGCGGGGCCTACGAGGTGGCCACCGACCTGCCCGAACCGGCGCACACGCAGGTGGTCGACGCGGCGAGCCATGCCTTCGACACCGCGCTGACCACGACGTCGTACATCTCCGCGGTGGTGGTGGCGCTGGTGGCGATCGGCACGGTGTGGCTGGTCCCGCGCGGTTTCCGGGTCACCGGCGGCCACTGACCTTGACGCAACCATTCGGTTGCCATACTCTGAGTTGCAACCAACTGGTTGCTACTGACTGAGGAGAACACCATGGGATTCCCTGATCAGATCGTGCGGACCGTCGAGCTCGCCCATCCACCCGCCAAGGTGTGGGCGGCCATCACCACCGCCGAAGGACTCGCGAGCTGGTTCGGCAATACCGCCGAGATCGACCTGCGCCCGGGCGGGGACATGCGGATGACCTGGAAGGAAGGCTTCGCCGCCGACATGCGGGTGGAGCGGGTCGAGGAGCCGACCGTGTTCGGCTACACCTGGCCGATCAACGGCCTGCCCGACGACGACCCGCGACGCACCTACGTCGAGTTCACCCTCGAACCGCACGGCGACGGCACCCGGCTCACCGTCGTCGAATCCGGGTTCGCGCAACTGCCCGAGGATGCGCACAAGGAGGCGTTCGAGGGCAATGTCGGTGGCTGGAAGAGCGAGCTGGGCGAGCTCGTCGAGTACCTCGATGCGGCCTGAGCTCGAGGCCACCGCCGAACGGGTCTTCGTCGCGCTGGCCGATCCGAGCAGGCGGTCGGTCCTGGCCGCCCTCGCCGCGCACGGCCCCGCCACCGCGACCGACCTCGCCGATCGCCTGCCCATCACCCGTCAGGCGATCGCCAAACACCTCGCTCTGCTGACCGATGCGGGCCTGGTGATCCCGGAGCCGGGCGAGCGCAGGCGCGTGCGCTATCGCCTCGACTCGGCGCCGATGCAAGTGGCACAACAATTCCTGGCCGCCCTCTCGCGTGATTGGGACGGCCCCTTGGACGCGCTCCGCCGGCATCTGGACGGCTGAGCCCGGAAGGAAAAGCAATGAGCACCAACGATTTCACCGCCACCATCACCGTCGACAAGACCCCGGCCGAGGTGTTCGCCGCTGTCAACAATGTCTGGGGCTGGTGGTCGGAGACCATCGAGGGCACCACCGGCACGGTCGGCGACAGCTACCTGTTCGAGGTGCCCGGCATCCACCGCTGCACCCTGACCACCACCGAGTCGGTGCCCGGACGCAGGCTGGTCTGGCATGTCACCGACTCGCATCTGTCCTTCATCGAGGACACGACCGAGTGGGAGGACACCGATATCGTCTTCGACATCGCCGAAACGGCCGACGGCACCGAAGTCCGTTTCACCCATGTGGGTTTGGTGCCCGCGGGTGAATGCTACGAAGTGTGCTCCAACGCCTGGGGCGCCTACATCACCACCAGCCTGCGCGGCCTGCTCACCACCGGCCAGGGCGATCCGTTCCGCCGCACCAGCACCGCGGAATCGGAGTTGCTCAAGCACGGCAACGGCGACCTGGTGAACCTGGACGTGCTGCGCTGATCAGCCGCGCGGCGCGATGAGCAGCGTCTGTGTGCTGCGCCCGATCGGCCCGGTCTCGTCGAATATCGCCGATTCGGCGAGACCGATGCCGTGCGGCTGCGGATGGGTCACCGCGTCCAGGCACACCCATTCCCCGACCGGCTGCCGGTGCAGGGTGACGGTGAGGTCGGTGTTGATGAACAGGTATTTCGACCAGTCGAGGACCGCGCTGACCCCGTTGCCCGAATCGGCGGCGGCCAGCGTGCGCTCCAGTGGACTCGGGGTGGTGCCCGCGACAATCGGGTACTTCACCCGGATCCAGCAGACCGCGGGGCCGGGCGCGGTGAAAGAGCCTGCGGTGAAACGGTATTCGATGCCCGTGTGGAAACCGATCTCCTGATCGGACGGGAACACCTCCGGCTCTGTCGCCGAGGGCAGCGGCCGGGAACCGGTCGGCAGGAATTGCTGGGGGAGATCCAGCGGCGGATCGGCGACCTTGAGCCGCCACGCGTTGGCCTGCATCACCGGCCCGCGATCCGAGGACAAGGTCGCCTCGATCAGCTCGACGCTGCGCCCCGACCGCACCACCTTCGTTCGTGCGGTCAGCGGCGCGAGCGGCACCGGCCCGAGAATCTCGACCGCGACCCGCCCGACCTGGAAGCCGGGTCGCGGTTCGCACCGCTCGATGACATGCCCGAGGAGCGCCGAGGGTGGCCCGGCATGCTGCGCGTCCGGTGACCAGGGTCCCCTGGTCAGCTCGGTCGACAGGTAGCGGCTCGGGTCCGCCGGGTCGGGGAGATAGAAGGCATCGGCCACCTCGTCGACGTTACCCCGGACAACGATCCGGCTTCCCCGGTGGCCCGATCGCCGGGACCGATCTTGTCTCAGGCCTGGGCGCTGCCCGTGGAAAGGGCAGTGATCAGGTCGAACAGCGGGCGCAGGGCGCACGGACTGGTATCGGAGGTGCAGCCGATGGACGACGAGCCGGAGTCGGCGACCGGGGAGGCCGCCTGGGCGGTGCCGAGCGGGGCAGCGAAGGAGATGGCGGCGGCCGCGACGGCGCCGGCGACGAGACGTGTGGTGCGAGCTGACATGCAAGAACCCTACTGACCGGGCTCGGCGAGGAAAGCCCCCGAAATTCCGGGCTCGCACCGTCGGGCCGATTTCTCGGCGGACGATCCTACGGTCGGAGATCCAGGATGGTCACCCGGACGTCCGATTCGATGATCAGCTCGACGACCGGATCGGGGGCCGCCTCCCGGTCCGGTCCGAGCGTATCGCGCAGCACCGTGCTGAGAACGGCACCGGGCAGCGCGGGATCGGTCCGTTCGCGTCCGAAGAACATGTGCGGCAGCAGCCGAAGGGTGGTGTGGACGGTCAGGGGGTCGGGGTCACGTCGACGCACCAGGGGGCGGCGGTGTCGATGGGGGTGACGTCGGCTTGGTCGAAGTCGAGGTTGCCCACGTCGACGGCGCACCAGACGGGGCTGTCGTAGTAGCGGACGAAATAGCGGCGGTGGGCGGGGGCGAGGGCGGCGATGGTCGACCATTCGGTGTATTCGATGGAGGCGGGGCCGTCGTCGCCGGAACGGACGAAACCCTTGGGGATGTCGAAACTGTCGAGGATGTGGGCGGCCACGAGGGCGGAGCCGGTCGCGTCGGCCGCGGGTTCGGCGGCCTGGCTCAGCGCGACCGCGCGGACGAAACGGGAGGGTGGGGTGAAATCGCCTGGCAGGCCGAGCATTCCGCTGCCCTGGCCGAGGGCGCTCACGTCGTATCCCGACAGCGGCAGGTCGGGGACATTGACGGCGGAGAGATTGACGTAGTTGCCGGTGTTGAGCAGATGCCACTCGAACGGCGGTGAATTCGTCAGGACCGACAGCGGATTGTCGTGGAGCTGGAGGTCACCGTCGATGTATTCGGCGACCAGTCCGGGCTCTTGGCCTGATACGACATGCCCCGTGGGAAGACGATCATCCGTGACTCGAGATCGAACGCGAATTCCATGGTCCGCCCGGCGGTGACCGAGCCGTCCTCGGCGGTGACGGTGAAAGAGGTGCACATGCGGGTGATCCCTTTCCGGTCGGTACAGAAAGGCTGCGCAGAGCTGTTCTGCCGGGACAATGCTAGCCCCGGAAACGGCCGGGGCCCGCGCGGCGCAGCCGTGCCGGTCCCGGGAAACCGGAGGTCAGACCACCGGCAGGTAGACCTGGTTGCCGTGGTCGGCGAACTCGGCCGACTTCTCGGCCATGCCGGCCNCCGGGAAACCGGAGGTCAGACCACCGGCAGGTAGACCTGGTTGCCGTGGTCGGCGAACTCGGCCGACTTCTCGGCCATGCCGGCCTCGATGGCGGCGACGTCGGTCAGGCCCTGTTTCTCGGCGTACTCGCGCACGTCGGCGGAGATACGCATCGAGCAGAACTTCGGACCGCACATGGAGCAGAAGTGCGCGGTCTTGGCGGGCTCGGCGGGCAGCGTCTCGTCGTGGTACTCGCGGGCGGTGTCCGGGTCGAGCGAGAGCGCGAACTGATCGTGCCAGCGGAATTCGAAACGGGCCTTGGACAATTCGTTGTCGCGGTCCTGGGCGTGCGGGTGGCCCTTGGCGAGGTCGGCGGCGTGGGCGGCGATCTTGTAGGTGATCACGCCGACCTTGACGTCGTCGCGGTTGGGCAGGCCCAGATGCTCCTTGGGGGTGACGTAGCAGAGCATCGCGGTACCGGCCTGCGCGATGATCGCGGCGCCGATCGCCGAGGTGATGTGATCGTAGGCGGGCGCGATATCGGTGGCCAGCGGGCCGAGGGTGTAGAACGGCGCCTCTTCGCAGAGCTCTTCCTCGAGCTTCACGTTCTCGACGATCTTGTGCATCGGCACGTGGCCGGGGCCCTCGATCATCACTTGCACGCCATAGGATTTCGCGATCTTGGTGAGCTCACCGAGGGTGCGCAGCTCGGCGAACTGGGCCTCGTCGTTGGCGTCGGCGATGGAGCCGGGACGCAGGCCGTCGCCCAGGGAGAAAGTGACGTCGTAGCGCGCCAGGATCTCGCACAGCTCCCGGAAGTGCGTGTACAGGAACGATTCCTGGTGATGGGCCAGACACCACGCGGCCATGATCGACCCACCGCGCGAGACGATGCCGGTGACCCGCTTGGCGGTCAGCGGGATGTAGCGCAGCAGTACGCCCGCGTGCACGGTCATGTAGTCGACACCCTGCTCGCACTGCTCGATCACGGTGTCGCGGTACATCTCCCAGGTGAGCTTGGTGGGGTCACCGTTCACCTTCTCCAGCGCCTGGTAGATCGGCACGGTGCCGATCGGGACGGGGGAGTTGCGCAGGATCCACTCGCGGGTCTCGTGGATGTTCTTGCCGGTCGACAGATCCATGATGGTGTCGGCGCCCCAGCGCGAGGCCCACACCATCTTCTCGACCTCTTCGGCGATCGACGACGACACCGCCGAATTGCCGATATTGGCGTTGATCTTCACCAGGAACTTCTTGCCGATGATGGTCGGCTCCAGCTCCGGGTGCTTGTGATTGGCCGGGATCACCGCGCGACCGGCGGCGACCTCGTCGCGCACCAGCTCCGGGGAGACGCCCTCGCGCGCGGCGATGAAGCGCATCTCCGGGGTGATGATGCCCTGGCGCGCCCAGGCCAGCTGGGTGGGCGGGCCGTCGACGGTGGGCCGGTCCCACTCGTCGCGCAGCTTCGGCAGGCCTGCCTCGAGGTCGATCACCGCGTTGTCGTCGGTGTACGGGCCGGAGGTGTCGAAGACGTCGAAGTGCTCGCCGTTGGTGAGGTTGATCCGGCGCACGGGAATGCGCAGGCCGTCGACCTCTTGGTAGTGCTTGACGCTGCCCTGGATCGGCCCGGTGGTGACGGTGTCGACCGCCCCGGTCGAAGACGTGGCTGTGCCCATGATGGTTCCTCCCTACGCCGGCATTACCCGGTCAGGTTCATACGGTCGACGGCCCTGATCGCCCGAGAAATGGGCTAGCCGTCCTCTCAGCCCGCTGGTGCGAGCCCCCGTGCTGGTCGGAGCGCTGGCGCGCTCGAGTTCGCGGCCCCCTGTGTCCCGCCGATGGGAGGCCGTTGCTTGCTTCTTCGTCGCCTACGCAACAGCCTCCCATCGGCGGGACGGCCGCGAACCCGCCGCTGCGCGGCGGGCCCCTCCTCGAGGTCGGGGAGTGCGTGGCGGTTCACAGTGTAGGTGCCGGGTTGGGCTGATCGCTAGCGGACGGCGACCTTGTCCTGGGCCACGACCGGGGCAGGCTCGGCATCGTCGGCTTCGTGCAGCCCGAACCTGTTGTGCAGCACCACCAGTGGCTTGGGCGCCCACCAGTTCCAGGTGCCCATCATTCGCATCAGGGCCGGGGCGAGCAGGCCGCGGATGACGGTGGCGTCGCTGATCACGGCCAGCGCGCAGCCCAGGCCGAACAGCTTCATCATCGACACGTCGGAGGTCGCCACGCCGAGGAACACGATGCTCATGAGCAGGGCGGCGGCGGTGAAGATGCGGCCGGTGCGGGCCACGCCCATGGCGACGGCCTCGGTATTGCCCTCGGTCGTCTTGGGCCCGGCCAGCCACTCCTCCCGGATGCGGGAGAGCAGGAACACCTCGTAGTCCATCGAGGCGCCGAAGGCGAGGCTGAACATGAGGATCGGCATGGCCAGGTTGAGCGTGCCGGTAGAGGTGAAACCGAGCAGCCCCGACAGGTTCCCCTCCTGGAAGATCCACACCATCGCGCCGAACGTCGCCGCCAGCGACAGGATGTTCAGCGCCAATGCCTTGACCGGGAGCACCACGCTGCCGGTGAACAGGAACAGCAGCACCAGGGTGGTGATCGCGATCAGGGCCCCGGCCAGCGGCAGCTTGCCGGTGATCGCGGTGACGGAGTCCTGATTCAGCGCGGCGGGGCCGGTGATCAGGGCCTCCGACGGCGCCGGGACGGCACGCAGCGCGTCGAGCTGGATCCGGCCCGCGTCGGAATAAGGGTCGAGCGTGGTCGCGACCGACAGATAGGTGCCCGCCGACGGGTCGGCCATCTCCGGCACGCCCGGCGCCACCCGCCACCCGTTGCGGTAGACCGCGGCGCTGCTGAGCACGGCGGGCACGTCCGGCACCTTGGACAGGGCGAGGGCGTAGCCGTCCAGTTCGGCGGGCGTGCCACGGAACTCCGGCAGCACGATGGTCGCGCTCGCGGCCATATCGGCGTCGAACTCGGTGCGCAGCACGTCGCCGACCTCGCGACTGGCCACGCCGGTGGGCAGCGAGCGGTCGTCGGGGTAGCCGAACTGGACGCCGAGGAACGGCGACCCGAGCAGCAGCAGGAACGCGGTGGTCGCCAGCGCGATCGGCAGCGGCCGCTTCATCACGGCGGTGACCAGGCGGTACCAGAACGTCTGCTGGGGCTGCTTGTCCACGCGCGGCGCCCGCCGGAACAGCTTGCGCAGCGGCGCGCGCAGGTCGACGGCGTCGATCCGGGTGCCCACCAGGATGAGCAGGGCGGGCAGCACGATCACCGCGGCGGCGGTGGCGGCGGCGACCACCGCGATGCCCGCGTAGGCGAACGATTTGAAGAAGTACTGCGGGAACACCAGCAGCGCCGACAGCGACAGCGCGACGACCAGCGCCGAGTAGACCACCGTGCGGCCCGCGGTCTGGATCGAGCGGAGCACCGCGGCGGCCGGTGTCGCGCCCCCGGTCAGTTCCTCGCGGTACCGGCTGACGATGAACAGGCTGTAGTCGATCGCCAGCGCCAGGCCGAGCGCGGTGGTCATGTTCAGCGCGAAGATCGACACGTCGGTGACGGAGGTCAGCACACGCAGGATGCCCAGCGCCGCCGCGATGGCGAACAGCCCGATCGCGATGGGCAGCGCCGCGGCGACGACACTGCCGAACACCACGGCCAGCAGCAGGCCGGTCACCGGGATGGCCACGGCCTCGGCGATCACCAGATCCTTGCTGATCTGGACATTGATGTCGGAGAACGAGGCCGCCAGCCCGCCCGCCTCGACTGTCACCGGCCCGCTCTCGACCTGCACTTCCTTGCTGAGCTTGCCCGCGCGGTCCGGTAGCTGGGCGTCGTCTCCTTCGATGCTGGCCAGGATGAGCGCCCGCTTGCCGTCCTTGCTGCGCAGCGCCTGCTTGAGGTCCGGTCGCGAGGTCCAGTACGACTGCACGCCGCTGACGATGTCGGAATGGCCGCGGAGCTGGGAGATCGCGGTGTCCGCTGCGGCGCGTGCGGCCGGTGAATCGGCGCCGTCCTCAGCGGTCACCAGCAAGACGTAGTTCGGCTCGGATCCGGGGAAATGCTCGTTCAGATACTGGCTGGCCTGCACCGAGTCGAGATCCTCGGTGACGAATCCGCCCGATTTCATGTGCGAATGCACGGTGGCGCCGATCGCGCCGCTGAGGATCATCAGTAACAGGGCGACCGCGACGACCAGTCGTGGTCGGGCCACGGCGGCGCGGGCGATTCTCGTCAACATCGTCGGGCTCTCTGCTAGGGATCGTCGAACGTCACCGTATCCCGCACTGAAATCCGCTCGATACCACCCCAAGGTGGAGGTTGACCCGTACTATCTCCGCCCCTGGGTGGTTGCCGGAGGTACCGCTACCGATTCACCCCGTCGCCGATCCACTGGTCAGGGCGCCCAGCAGATTGGCGATGATGTGCTCCGCCTGTTCGGAGGAGCTCGGTGCGCAGGTCGGCGGATACGGTGGGCAATCGGCCGCGGCCGGCGCTGCCAACGGCAGCTGAGCGAGGCTGATGAGGGCAAGACCGGCCATGGCGGCAAGGGAGGCTTTCATGGTTGGTCACGGTATCGATGCGGACGGGAGCCGGGCCAGACCCGAGTTTCGGGGTGGCTCCGGCGGCGTCAAGTGGTGCGGGCGGGCAGGATTCGTCCACCGACCTCGCCGAGGCCGATGCGGCGGCCCGCCGTGCCGGGGGCGGTGGCGGTGATCGTCACCTCGTCGCCGTCGGCCAGGAAGGTCCGGGATTCCCCACGTACGGTGACGGGTTGCGTTCCGCCCCAGGACAGTTCGATGAACGAACCGCGCTGGTCGGGCTCCGGGCCGGAGATCGTGCCGGAGGCGTAGAGGTCCCCGGGCCGGACCGAGGCGCCGTTGGCGGTGAGGTGGGCCAGCATCTGCGCGGGCGACCAGTACATCCGCGCATAGGGCGGGTGCGCCACCACGTCGCCGTTCCAGCTGACGGTCAGGTCGATGTCGAGGCCGTGGTCGTCGGTTCCGCGCAGGTAGGGCAGCGGTGGCGGGTCCTGCGGCGGCAGCGCGACCCTGGCCTCGGCCAGCGCGGCGAGCGGGGTGATCCACGCCGAGATCGACGTGCTGAACGACTTGCCCAGGAACGGCCCGAGCGGCTGGTACTCCCAGGCCTGGATGTCGCGGGCCGACCAGTCGTTGACCAGGGCCACGCCGAAGACGTGCTCGGCGAAGTCGTCGACGTCCACCGGAACGCCGAGCGGCGACCCGGTGCCGACCACGAAACCCAGTTCGGCCTCGATGTCGAGTCGCCGCGACGGCCCGAAATCCGGGGTCCCCGCATCGGTGCGACGCTGGCCCCGCGGCCGGATGATCGGGGTCCCCGACACGACGACGGTCCCGGCCCGGCCGTGGTATCCCACCGGCAGGTGCCGCCAATTCGGCAGCAGCGGTTCACTGTCGGGCCGCAACAGCCTGCCGAGATTGGTGGCGTGGTCGATGCTGGCGTAGAAGTCGACGTAGTCGCCGATTTGTACGGGCAGCGCCGTCCGCACGCCGTTGACCGGGTGCACCGCCTCGATCGGCAGCTCGGTGTCCGCCAGTTCCCGCAGGCGGGCGCGCACGGTCCGCCAGTGCTCGGGCCCGGCGGCCAGCAACGCGTTCAACGACGGCTGGGCGAAGACGGGATCACCCAGCAGCGCGACGAGATCGAGCACGGTATCGCCCAGCCGGGCCCCGACGCGGAAGCCGCCACCGGGCGGCGCGAAGACGCCGTAGGGCAGGTTCTCCGGCCCGAACAGCGAGTCCGGCGCGACCTCGACCCGCAGCAGTCGCCCGCTCATCGCAGCCCCGGTCCGCGGCCCGACCAGGTCCAGGCATAGGCCGGATCCTCGCAGGCCAGCGCGCCCTCGCCGAGTTGCAACGGCCGGAAGGTATCGACCATCACCGCCAGTTCGTCGAAGAACTCGGCGCCGATGCTGCGCTCGTAGGCGCCGGGCTGCGGGCCGTGCGCGTAGCCGCCGGGATGCACCGACACCGAACCCTGGGTGATCCCGGAACCCCTGCGCGCCTCGTAGTTTCCGCCGCAATAGAACATGATCTCGTCGGAGTCGACATTGGAGTGGTAGTAGGGCACCGGGATCGACAGCGGGTGATAGTCGACCTTGCGCGGCACGAAGTTACAGACCACGAAATTGATGCCCTCGAACGCTTGGTGCGCCGGCGGCGGCTGATGTATCCGGCCGGTGATCGGTTCGAAATCGGCGATGTTGAAGGTGTAGGGATACAGGCAGCCGTCCCAGCCGACCACGTCGAACGGGTGCGTCGCGTAGATCATCCTGGTGCCCACCACCTCCGCGCCCGGCCGATGCTTGACCAGCACCTCCACCTCCTCGCCCGTGGCGAGCAGGGGTTCGGTGGGTCCGTGCAGGTCCCGTTCGCAGTACGGCGAATTCTCCAGCAGCTGACCGAATTTCGAGAGGTACCGTTTGGGCGGGGTGAGGTGGCTGGACGCCTCGATCACATACGCGCGCACTGGTTCCTCGCCCGTGGGCAGCCAGCGATGGGTGGTGGCGCGCGGCATGATCAGCTGGTCGCCCTGCCGGACCGGCACCGTGCCGAACACGCTCTCCACCACGGCCGCCCCGGATTCGACGTACACCAGCTCGTCGCCGATGGCATTGCGGTACAGCGGCGACGCGCCCTTGGCGACCACGTACGAGATGCGCACATCGGCGTTGGCGAGCAGCAGTCTGCGGCCGGTCACCGGATCGGTCTTGGCGGGGGTGTCGCCGGGGAACAGGTTCGGTAGCCGCAGATGGCGGTGGCGCAGTGGGTGATTCGGGGTCAGCGACTGGTCGGGGAGTTCCCAGACCGTCGCATCGACGATCGCGGGCGGCAGGCCGCGGTGGTAGAGCAGCGAGGAGTCGCCGGAGAAGCCCTCCTCGCCCATCAGCTCCTCGTAGTAGAGGTTGCCCCGCTCGTCCCGATGCTGGGTATGCCGCTTCGGTGGAACATCGCCGAGCCGCCGGTAGAACGCCACAAGCACACCTCCCGCTCCGTCGCAGGTCGGATGATCCTGTCATCCACGGTACCGCTCGAGGCGCGCGAGACGGCTCAGTCGGAGAACTCCGCGATGACCGGGGCGTGGTCGCTGGCGCCCTTGCCTTTGCGCTCCTCCCGGTCGACCGAGGCGTCCTTCACCTGGTCGGCGAGCGCGGCCGAGGCCAGGATGAAGTCGATGCGCATGCCCTCCTTGCGGGGGAAACGCAGCTGGGTGTAGTCCCAGTAGGTGTAGACGCCGGGGCCGGGCGCGAACGGACGCATCACGTCGCGGAAACCGCTGTCGAGCATGGCCTGGAACGCGGCCCGCTCGGGGACGGAGGTGTGGGTCTTGCCCTCGAACAGCTCCGGGGCCCAGACATCGTCGTCGGTGGGGGCGATGTTCCAGTCGCCGACCAGCGCGATCTCGGCCGCCGGATCCTGGGCGAGCCAGTCGGTCGCCCGCTCGCGCAGGGTCGACAGCCAGCTGAGCTTGTATGCGTAGTGCGGGTCGTCGAGGGCGCGGCCGTTGGGCACGTACAGGCTCCACACCCGCACCCCGCCGCAGGTCGCGCCGATCGCCCTGGCCTCCACCACCGGCGACTCGATCAGCGAGTCACCGGCGTTCTTGTCGAAACCGGGCTGGCCGGGGAACGCGGTCTCGACGTCGGTGAGCCCGACCCTGGACACGATCGCGACGCCGTTCCACTGGTTCAGCCCGACGTGGGCGACCTCGTAGCCCGCCTGGTCGAACTGCTCGTAGGGGAACTGGTCGTCGCGACACTTGGTCTCCTGGATCGCCAGCACATCGATGTCGTGGCGGTCCAGGAAGGCCGTCACGCGATCGACGCGGGAGCGGATCGAGTTGACGTTCCAGGTGGCGAGACGCACGGGTCGCGGTCCTTTCCTACGACGCGCTCGGCGGCGCGGCGTAGCGGTAGCTGTGGTGTTCCAGGAAGCCGAGTTCGCGGTAGAGCGCGAGCCCGGTGGCGTTGCCTACCTCCACCTGCACGTAGGCGTGGGTGGCGCCGTGGTCGGCGCCCCAGCGGATCAGCTCGGCGCACAGCAGCGAGGCCAGGCCGTTGCGGCGGTGCGCGGTCGCCACCGCGACGCAGGTCAGGCCGACCCAACGCCTGCCGTCGGGCGCGGTGGTCACCGCGCCCCGGCCGATCGCCAGCGCCTCCGGCAGGCCGAGCGAGGCGAAACCGAGGGTGCCGTCGATGACCGAGGTGAGCACCGAGACGTCCGGTTCCCGGACGGCGGGGTCGAGCGGGATCTCACCACGGTAGCGATGCGTCGTCAGCCAGCCCTGATCGGGCGCGTCGGCGATCTTGACCATCGACGGTCCTTGCGGCAGCACGAAATTCGCGATGTCGAGGCCGAGGACGACGGTCTCGCTCCAGGTGTTCCAGCCCGGCGGCACCGGCGCGAGCCGATCGGGCAGCTGCAACAGCAGCGGCAGCCCGTTGGCGGTGTACCAGTCCGCGATCTTGTGCATGGTCTCGATCGACAGCGCCGCGGGCAGGCCGGACTCGCCCAGTGGCACCGCGGAATTCGCGCGCCCGGTGTAGCCGTTGCCCGCGCGCGCGAGCCAGCCGTCGATCCACAGGTGACCGCTGCCCGGCCAGGCGGCCGCCGCCGCGGCCTCCAGCGAGCGGATCTCCTTGGTGCGAATCGGTCTCGGCCCCAGGGCTTTCAGCGCGACGACCCGATCGGGCGCCACGGACACCAGTTCGCCCTCGGCGGTCCGCACCGAGGGCGGGCTCAGCGACACCAGCTCACCGATCACATCGGTGAGCGGCTGCGGATACCCCTCCGGCAGCTGGTACCGCATGACGACGCGGCGACCGAGCGGGATCACAGTTCTCGGCCGCCTCGATCTGGACTGACCAGAGGTCGCGACGAAGCAGTGCCCGGCGGGAGGGAAGATCGAGGGAACAGACCGAGAACTCGCGGCGCCGGCCGCCATGACTCAGTCGTCATGGCCGAACGGGTCGGGCACGGTGCCGGGGATCCAGCTCAGACCCGGTATGCCCCAGCCGTTGCGCTTGATGGCCTTCTTCGCCGCGCGGGCGTTGCGGCCGATCAGCACGTCGACGTAGAGGAAGCCGTCGAGGTGGCCCACCTCGTGCTGGAGCATCCTGGCGAAGAAGCCGGTGCCCTCGATGTCGACGGGCTCGCCCTTCTCGTCGGTACCGGTGACCCTGGCCCAGTCGGCGCGGCCGGTGGGAAACTGCTCGCCCGGCACGGACAGGCAGCCTTCCTCGTCGTCGTCGGGATCGGGCATGGTCTCCGGGATCTCGGAGGTCTCCAGCACCGGGTTGATCACCACGCCCTTGCGGCGGATCGGCTTGCCCGCGGCGTCGAAGTCGGGGCAGTCGTAGACGAACAGCCGCTTGCCGACCCCGACCTGGTTGGCCGCCAGCCCGACACCCTTGGATTCCTCCAGGGTGTCGTACATGTCCGCGATCAGGTCGGCCAGCTCGGCCGGCGTCTCCGTCACCGGTGCGGTGGGGTTGTGGAGGACGGGGTCACCGACGATCACGATCGGGAGAATTGCCATGGGCGCCATTATCGCCGGTCGCGCGGGTGCGTGGGCGGCGACCCCTGTGGGGCACGACACCCCTACTGGCCCGTAGTCAACACGCCGGGACATCGGTCGAAGGATCCGGCTCCTGCGTGGTTGAATGATCCGCGACGTGCAAGCGTCATTTTCATCTCGTGATACTCGGCGAGGGAGCAAGATGGACGGCGCAGCGGCTCGCAACATCGAGGCGGGAACCACACAGGACTCGGCCCCCGACGAAAGCAGCGGGCTGAGTCGCCGTGAGCTCGACATCCTCGACTTCGAACGCAAATGGTGGAAGTACGCGGGCGCCAAGGAGGACGCGATCCGCGAGCTGTTCGCCATGTCGGCCACCAGGTATTACCAGGTGCTCAACGCGGTCGTCGACAAGGACGAGGCACTGGCGGCGGACCCGATGCTGGTCAAGCGCCTGCGCAGGTTGCGGGCGAGCAGGCAGAAAGCGCGCGCAGCGCGCCGACTCGGTTTCCAGGTCTGAGGTGTCCGATGGCGCCACTCACCGGCCCTCCGTGGTCACGCAGGCTCCCGTCTTCGGGCCGTGAGTTCGCGTCGCGCGGGGCCACACAGCACTCGTTGCGACTAGGGTTGCGCGGGTGAGCAACCCGAATCCCACCCCCGGCGGCCCGCCGCTGCGCGCGCTGGCGATGGTGTTGATCGCCCTGGCCATCGTTTTCGCGGGTCTGGGTGCGATGTCGTTGTCGAACTCCGGTGCCGACTCCGCCGATTCGGCCGAGCAGACCGAGACGACGACGTCGAGCGTGGTCGCGCAGGCGCCGGCCACCACCGCTGCCACGGCCACCAGCGCGGCCGCTGCCCCGACCACCACCACCGCGACGACGACCGTCGCGCCGAGCACCACCACGGCACCGCCGACCACCGCGCCCGCGGCCACGGTCGATCAGAGTGTGCCCGTGCGGGTGCTGAACAACAGCCTGGTCGCCGGTCTGGCCGCGCGCACCGCCGGCGAGCTGACCTCGTCGGGCTGGAGCAATGTCAGTACCGGCAACTACAGCGGCGAGAACCTCACCACCACCACGGTGTTCTACGGCGGCGGCGCGGGCGACAAGGCCGCGGCCGCCGAGATCGCCGCGGAGATCGGCGGGACCGTCGCGCCGAAGACCGGTGACACGTCGCCGGGCGTGATCGTCGTACTGACCGGTCGCTGAACGAGGCTCGGCACGCGGTGCCGAGTGGGGTACTTGCGCTGTGGCATCATCTTGAGCGGTACAGCCCCTGTCCACCCAGCTTTACTCGTTAAACTCGGTACTCGTAAAGGAGTTCCCTGATGGCCACGTCGACAACTCGTCGCCCGTCCTGGCGCATTGTGACCCCGGTGCTGGCGGTTGCCGCGTTCGGGCTCGCTGCTTGCACCAACAGCCAGGAGTCGAGTGACGTCAAGGGAACCACGCCGCCGGTGTGGACCAGCTCGCCCGCGCCCGCCGGTTCCGGCACCGAGCACGGCGGCGGTCACGGCATGCCGACCACCGCGAACCACGGTGGCGGCGACCACGGCACCCCCGCCGCGGGCGGTCTGAAGACCGAACTCAAGTCCGGCTCCGGCGCGACCGTCGGCACCGCGACGTTCGTCACCGAGGGCAGCCACCTGGTGGTCACCGTCGAGGCGCAGGGTCTGACCCCCGGTTTCCATGGCCTGCACTTCCACCAGAACGGCACCTGTGAGGGCGACTTCACCTCGGCCGGCGGTCACCTGCAGGTCGGCGCGGCCAACGCGCACCCGGCCAGCGGCGACCTGACCTCGCTGCAGGTCGGCGCCGACGGCAGCGCCAAGCTGGTCACCCGCACCGACACCGTCACCCTGGACAACATCAAGGGCAAGGCGCTGATCGTGCACTCCGGCGCCGACAACTTCGGCAACATCCCGTCCCGGTACACCCGTGAGGGTGGCACGGGCCCCGACGAGACCACGCTGTCCACCGGTGACGCGGGCTCCCGGGTCGCCTGCGGCGTGGTCGGTTAGCGAGACGTAGATGGCCGGGGCAGTCCAGTCGGTACCCTTCCCTGGTTCGCCCCGGCCGACCATCGGCATCGAATGGGAGATCGCGCTCGTCGACAAGGTGACGCGCGATCTGTCCAACACCGCCTCGGCGGTATTCGACGCGGTCGGTGACCTGCGCGCCCACGACGGCACACCCCAGGTGACCAAGGAATTGCTGCGCAACACCGTCGAATTGGTGACCGGTGTGCACGACACGGTCGGGGGCGCGGTCGAGGACCTGCGCGGCACCATGGACGCGGTGCGCCGCGCGGCCGACCCGCTCGGCGTCGACCTGTTCTGCGCGGGCACCCATCCGTTCGCGCAGTGGTCGGCCCAGCAGCTCACCCGCTCACCGCATTACGACGAGCTGATCGAGCGCACCCAGTGGTGGGGCCGCCAGATGCTGATCTGGGGCGTGCACGTGCACGTGGGAGTCTCGCACCGGGACAAGGTCTTTCCGATCCTGAACTCGCTGCTGCTGTCGTATCCGCATCTGCTCGCGCTCTCGGCGTCCTCGCCGATGTGGTCCGGCGACGACACCGGCTACGCCAGCAACCGCGCGCTGATGTTCCAGCAGCTGCCGACCGCGGGCCTGCCGTTCCAGTTCGAGAGCTGGCGGCAGTTCGAGGGTTTCGTGCACGACCAGCTCAAGACCGGGGTGTTCGAACAGCTCGGCGGCATGCACTGGGACATCCGGCCGGCGCCCAAGTGGGGCACGATCGAGATCCGGGTGTGCGACGGCCTGTCCAGCCGGGCCGAACTGGCCTCGGTGGCCGCGCTGATCCACTGCCTCGTCGTCGATCTGGAGCGCAGGCTGGACGAGGGCGAGGACCTGCCGACGTTGCCGCCGTGGCACGTGCAGGAGAACAAGTGGCGGGCCGCGCGCTACGGGCTCGACGCGATCGTGATCGTCGACGACGCCAGCAATGAGCGTTTGGTCACAGACGATCTGATGGACCTGCTCGGCAAACTGGAGCCGACCGCCAAACGGCTCGGCTGCTCCGACGAACTGGCCGCGGTCGCCGACATTCCCCGTCACGGTGCCTCCTACCAGCGGCAACGCCGGGTCGCGGCGCAGTCGCAGGGTGATCTTGTCGCCGTCGTGGATTCGCTGGTGCGGGAGCTGGATCAGTAGCGTTCAGCTACGCGGCGGGGTGGCGTTAACCCGCCGTTTACGATGTTTGGATGCTTGTCGAACATCCGCGCACCGATGCGGGGGGTGCCACCCTTCGGAACCGTCTGCGTGAGCCACGCACCCTCGCCGTCGTCGCGGTGTCGGCGGTGCTCGCGCTGCTGGTCGGATTGCAGATCGCGGCCTGGGTCAGCGGGTTCGACGGTCCGTTGGCGAGCCTGGCCCGCGACTACGTCGGAACGCCGAAATCGATGTCGGTGCCGTGGGCGGGTCTGCTGCTCGCCCTCGTCGGGGTCAACGCGCGCAGGCGGTTGTCCGCGGTGGTCGCCGCGATCGGGATCGACGCGATCTACGCCGCGCTTCGGCTGCTCGACGGCAAACCCTTCACGGTCGGCAACGGGCCGACCATCGTGCTGACCGGGCTGGCGATCGTGGCGGCCGTGCGCTGGCGTGGGCGCGAGCGCACCGACGCGCTGAAGGCGGCGGCGCTGGGCGCGCTGCTGGTGCTCGCCACCAAGGTGGGTGACGTGTGGCTGCACGTCACCTCGGCGGTGCGGCCCTCGGTGCTCGACGAATACCTCGTCCTCGCCGACCACGCGCTCGGTGACCCGTCCTGGGTGCTCGGCCGGGTGCTCGAGGTCCTCGGACCCGAGGTGTACGGCGTGCTGCACTGGGTCTACATCGAACTGCCGGTCGCGGCGATCGTCGTCGCGGTGTGGCAGTTGCGCCGGGTGGTCCCGACGGGGGAGTGGCCGACGCACTACCTGGTCCGGACCTTCCTGGTGCTCGGGCTGGTCGGGCCGCTGTTCTATGTGCTGTTCCCGGTCGTGGGACCGATGTTCGCCTTCGGCGCGGACGGGCACGGCTTCCAGGTGGGCAACTTCTGGCCCTCGATGCTGCCGCCGATCGACCACAACCCGGCGCCACTGCCGTTCGACGCGTTCACTCCGCGCAACTGCATGCCGTCGATGCACACCGCCTGGGCGCTGTCGCTGTTCATCCATACCCGTCGCGATGTCGACGGCTCGCGCGCACCGGCCTGGCTGCGCTGGGGCGGCGCGTTCTGGCTGGCCGCGACCGTGGCCGCCACGCTCGGGTTCGGGTACCACTACGGCGTCGACCTGGTGGCGGGCGCGGTGCTGTGCCTGACCGTGGAGTCCGCGCTGCGGGCGCCCGAACGCGGCTGGGGCGCGTTCCGGGTGCGGATGGTCGGTTTCGGCGCCGTGGTGTTCGCCGGGCTGCTGCTGTCCTTCCGGTATCTCGCGGTGCCGATGGCCGAGTACCCAGTGCTCGCGGGCGCCGTCGTCCTCGGGCTGCTGGCCGCGGTGGCCGTCGCGTTCCACGCGACCTGGTTCGCCGCGGCCCCGCGACGGGCGCTCGCGCCGGTGGCCGGTTAGTCGTCGGCGTCGCGGCCGAGTTCGTTGATCCGCAGCAGGCCGTCGCGGTGCCGCTGCTCGCGGTAGGCGGTGCGGCCGAGGAGATGGGCGATGACCGGTGCGGTGAGGATGGTGAACAGGCCCGTCAGCACCAGCATCCAGACGTTGACGTCGCCCCTGATGTCGATGCCCGTGCCGATCAGCACCAGGACCAACCCGACCACTTGGGGCTTGGTGGCCGCGTGCATGCGGGTGAGGGTGTCGGGGAAACGCACGATACCGATGGCCGCGGTGAACGCGAGCGTGCAGCCGGTCAGGATCAGCACGGCCGAGACCCACTCCCATGCCGTCATCGGTCGTCCCTGACGCGGAAGCGCGTGACCGCGGCCGAGCCGAGGAAGCCGACCAGGGCCAGCGCCACGATCGCGGGGATGACCGTGGTGTCGTCGCTGTAGGCGGCCCAGACCGCGAGCCCGCAGGCGGCGATGGCCATCAGCGAGTCGATCCCGACGACCCGGTCCAGGGTGCTGGGTCCGGCCAGCACTCGGTAACTGGTGATGACCGCGGCGGCGGTGAGCAGGATGCCCGCGAGCACGGCGACGACCGTCACGACGGCACCTCCGAGTCGGGATCGAGCCGGCGGCGTTCGCTGGGTCGTTCGAAGGCGTTGATCAGCAGATGCTCCAATCGCCGGGTGGTGCGGTAGAACTTCAGCACCGATTTCTCGCTGCCCACGTCGAGCACGTGGACATAGACCACGCAGCGCGGCCGGTCCAGCTCGAGCACCATGGTGCCGGGGATCAGGTTGAGCAGGTCGGTGGCCATCACCAGCACCAGATCGGACTGGATGCCCAGGTGCACGCGCAGCACGCCCGAGACCGGCGGTCCGGCGGGGCGCAGCGCGAACCAGGCCACCTGCAGACTCGACTCGAACGCGTAATAGGCGCTGACCACGATCAATTCGATGAACGACACCGGATGGAACCGGCCGGTCACCGGGACCAGCGGCAGCGGCAGCGCGAAGACCACGATCAGCGCGACGACGAAGCCGGCCGCGACATTGGCCGCGCTCAGGTCGCCCCAGAGCGCGACCCAGACCGCGGTCAGCCACACCAGGACCCCGATCCGCAGCACGTTGTCGCGGTTGACCAGCCCTCCGATCGTCATCGCGGCTCCGATCCGAGGACGGCGCCGATGTAGACCGACGGGTCGTCCAGGTCGGCGGCCGCGCGTTCGGCGATGCCCAGGATCGGTCCGGCGAGCACGGTCAGCGCCAGCCCGGCGGTGACCAGGCCCGCGGTCGCCAGCACCATCAGCACCGGCATCCGGCCGGGGTCGGTGCGGTCCTCGTAGTACACGTCGGTCGAGTCCTCGACCAGCGTCGGTGGTTTCGCCGCGGTGAGATGGCCCTCCGGTGCCTCTTCACGCGGCCGCCAGAACGCCTTGCTCCACACCCGCGCCACCGCGTACAGCGTCAGCAGACTGGTGACGACCGAGCCGCCCACCAGTACCCAGGCCAGCACACTGCCCTCGGCCGCGCCCGCCTCCAGCAGCGCGACCTTGCCGATGAACCCGGAGAACGGCGGGATACCACCGAGATTCAGGGCCGGGATCAGGAACAGCACGCCCAGCAGCGGGCTCGCGGCGGCCAGTCCGCCGATCCGGCGCAGCGAGACCGACCCGGCCTGGCGTTCGATCAGACCGACGGCCAGGAACAGCGCGGTCTGCACCAGGATGTGGTGGGCGATGTAGAAGACCGCGCCGGTCAGGCCCGCCGTGGTGGCCAGGCCGATGCCGAAGACCATGTAGCCGATATGGCTGACCAGGGTGAACGAGAGCAGTCGCCGGATATCGGTCTGCGCGATGGCGCCCAGGATGCCGACCAGCATCGTCGCCAGCCCGCACACCAGCAGG
This sequence comes from Nocardia sp. No.11, assembly GCF_038752175.1. Taxonomy (NCBI): domain Bacteria; kingdom Bacillati; phylum Actinomycetota; class Actinomycetes; order Mycobacteriales; family Nocardiaceae; genus Nocardia; species Nocardia sp. No.11. The sequence continues at coordinate 25,846 of NZ_JBCGFB010000016.1, forward strand.
ATGTCGTCGAACGCGCCGTCGGGGAACCACAGGGTGTGCGTGCGGATGATCGCGTACACACCGACTTTGGTGAGCAGACCGGCGAAGACGGCGGTCACCGGCGCGGGCGCGGTGGGGTAGGAGTCGGGCAGCCAGCTCGACAGCGGGAACACCGCCGCCTTGATCCCGAACGCCACCAGCAGCACCGCGTAGCAGGCGGTGCGCACGCCGCTCGGGGTGGCCTCGAGGCGCACGGCCAGTTGCGCGAGATTCAGTGTCCCGGTGGCGGCGTAGGTGATGCCGATGCCGATCAGGAAGATCAGTGACGACACCATCGAGACCATGACATAGGCGATCCCGGTGCGGATGCGCTCCTCGGTCGCGCCGACGGTGAGCAGCACGAACGAGGCGACGAGCAGGACCTCGAACCCGACGAACAGGTTGAACAGGTCACCGGCGAGGAACGCCGTCGCCACGCCCGCGGTCAGCACCAGGTACGTGGGCCGGTAGATCGAGGTCGGCTGGTTCTCGCCGCCGTCGGAGATGTTCTGTCCCGCACCGTAGATCGACACGACCAGCAGCACGAACGCCGACACCAGCAGCATCGCCGCCGAGAGCCGGTCGACCACCAGCGTGATCCCGATGGGCGACGACCAGCCGCCCACCTGGACCGCGGTGGTGCCGTCGCGGTCGGCCAGATACAGCAGCAGCGCGCTGATCACCAGCACACACGACAGCGCGCTCAGCGAGATCATCGCCTGGAGCCGGGGGCGGCGGCCGAACACCAGCGTCGCCGCGGCTCCGAGCAGCGGGACCAGCACCGGCAGCGCGGCGAGCGTGGGGAGCAGATCCGGGGACAGCGTCACTGTTCGGGATCCTCCCGTTCCCGCCGGGCGGCGATCTGGGCGTCCTCGGGGTCGTTGTCGACGTCCTCGGTGGTGGTCAGCATGTAGGAGCGGTAGGCCAGCGCGAGCACGAACGCGGCCAGGCCCATGGTGATGACGATGGCGGTGAGCACCATGGCCTGGGCAAGCGGGTCGGCCATGCCGTCGTGGGAGGTATCGGAACTGCCGAGGACCGGCGGCCGCCCGTCGGGGCCGCCCATGGTGAGGATCAGCAGGTTCACCGCGTTGCCCAGCAGGATCATCCCGAGCAGCATCTTCGAGACCACCCGCTCGAGCAACAGGTACACCCCGCACGCGGTGAGCGCGCCGATGGTGATCAGCAGAACGAGATTGGCACTCATACCAATTCCTTGTCCAGGCGGGCGCCGAGGCTGCGCAGCACGTCGAGGACCAGCCCGACCACGACCAGGTAGACGCCGAGGTCGAAGAACATCGCGGTGACCAGCTTGATGTGGCCGAGCACCGGCAGCGTCACCTCGACGATCGCCGACGACAGCGGCGGCGCGCCGAGCAGCAGCGAGGCGGTCGCGGTGCCCGCGGCCAGGGTGAGTCCGGCGCCGAGCAGGTGTCCGGCGTCGACCGGCAGCGCCTCGCCCAGCTCGTAGCGGCCGCCCGCCAGGTAGCGCAGGGTCAGCGCGAGCCCGGCGACCAAGCCGCCCGCGAAGCCGCCACCCGGCGCGTTGTGCCCGGAGAAGAAGAAGTACACCGACAGCACCATGATGGTGGGGAAGATCAGCCGGGTAGTGATCTGCAGGACCATCGAGCGGTCGCGCCGGTCGACCAGCCGGGCGGCCGACAGCCAGCTCACCGCGTCGGGGTCGTAGTTCGGTGAGTCGGCCGCGCGCGGCGCGCTGCCGAAGCGGCGGCTGCGGAACACCAGCGAGGCGACGCCGGTCGCGGCGACGACGAGTACCGAGATCTCGCCCAGGGTGTCCCAGGCCCTGATGTCGACGAGCAGCACGTTCACCGCGTTCTTGCCGCCGCCGATCCGGTAGGCGGCGTCCGGGATGGCCTGCCAGATCGGTTCGGCGCGGCGGGCGGCGGTGGCGAACGCGGCCAGCACCGCGACGGTGACGCCGACGCCGACGGCGAGCAGTGCCCGGCGGATCTTGAAGGCCGTCGCCTGGTCCTCGGCGATCTCGGCGGGGAACGCGCGCAACACCAGCACGAAGATCACCAGGGTCAGGGTCTCGACCAGGAATTGGGTCAGCGCCAGGTCGGGCGCGCCGTGCAGGGCGAAGATCACGCCGCAGCCGTAGCCGGTGACCCCGACGACGAGCACGCTGGCCAACCGGTTGCGCAGCACCGTCGCCGCCAGCGCCATCGCGATCATGATCGCCCCGATCGCGGCTTGCAGCGGCGAATCCCACAGCCGCAGCTCCACTCCCGTGCGGGTGCCGAGCGCCAGCAGGACCGTCGGCAGCACGATCAGGGTGCCCAGGATGGTGGCCTGGCTGGCGGGCAGCGAACCGGACTGCACGGTGCCGGTGATCTTCAGCGAGAGCCGGTCCATCGCGCGCAGGGCCGCGTCGTAGGCGCGGTCGGCGTTGCCAAGGCGCGGATGGACCGGTTCGGTGATCCGGCCGCGGATGAGGAACAGGGCGACGCCGGCGACGATGATGAACAGCGTCAGCACCAGCGGCCAGGTGACGTCGTGCCAGAGCGCGAGGTGGGCGTCCAGTTCACCGGGCAAGGTCTGGGCGTAGGGGCTCAGCCACCGGTCGACGTCGGTCGTGTCCAGCCCGCCCGCGACGCCCGCCGCGGCGAGCACCGCGGGCGGCACCAGCAGCAGCGGACCCGGCGCGTGCCAGGTCATCGGTGGGGTCGGCGACCCGGCGCCACGGAAGGCACCCCAGATGAAGCGGGTGCTGTAGGCCACCGTGAACGCCGAGCCGATCGCGATGCCAGCCAGCTCGGCCAGCTTGACCGGTGTCGTCAGTACTTCCGCCGACCACACCGAGCTCAGCGCCGACTCCTTGCCGACGAAGCCGAGCAGCGGGGCGATCCCGGCCATGCTCAGCGCGGCGACGACCGCGATGGCGCACAACCACGGCGCCCGCCGCCCGAGCCCGGACAGCTCGCGCAGGTCACGCGTGCCCGCGCCGTGATCGATGATGCCGACCACCATGAACAGGCAGGCCTTGAACAGGGCGTGCGCGACCAGCAGCGTGATCCCGGCCAGGGCCGCGTCCGGCGTGCCGATCGCCATCATCGTCATCAGCAGGCCCAGTTGGCTGACGGTGCCGAAGGCCAGCACCAGTTTGAGGTCGTACACCTGCATCGCCCGCCAGCCCGCCAGCAGGATCGAGATCAGACCCAGCGGCAGCAGCATGACGTGCCAGGGCGGGGTCTGGGCGAAGGCGGGCGCGAGCCGGGCCACCAGGTAGATGCCCGCCTTCACCATCGCGGCCGCGTGCAGATAGGCGCTGACCGGGGTCGGCGCGGCCATCGCGCCGGGGAGCCAGAAGTGCAGCGGGACGATCGCCGATTTGCTGATCGCGCCGATCAGCACCAACCCGATGCCGACCGAGACCGCGGTCCCGCCGGGCGGCGCGGTGGCCAGCAGATCCGACAGCAGGTAACTGCCGTAGCGGTTGCCGAGCACGACGATCCCGACCAGCATCGCCAGCCCGCCCGCCCCGGTCACCAGTAGCGCCTGGATCGCCGCCCGCCTGCTCACCGACCGCTCGGCGTAGTGCCCGACGAGCAGGAACGACAGCACTGTCGTGATTTCCCAGAAGACATAGAGCAGCAGCATGTTGTCGCTGGTGACCAGGCCGAACATGGCGCCCGCGAAACCGGTCAGCTCGGCCGCGAAGACCCCGAGCTTGGCTTCGTCGCGCTCGAAATAGCGTCCGCAATAGGCCAGGATCAGCGCGCCGATGCCGAGAACCAGCGTGCACATCACCGCGGCGAGGGAGTCGAAGCGCAGATCGATGTCCATCGAGATCTGCGGCGCCCATCGCACATGCGTGCGCACGGTCGTTCCCCAGTGCGCGATCACCCAGCCGAGACTGCCCAGCGGTACCAGCGCGAGCAGGTAGAAAGCGTTGCGGCCCAGCACTCGCACACACACCGGGGCCACCAGTGCGGCCAGCGCGTGGGCGAGTAGAACGGCGAGCAACTCCTCCTCCGTCGGGTAGGTGGCGGTCGAGTAGTGCGCCCCGATCCTACGGGCGATCCCGTCGGGTTTCGTGGCACCGGTGCTGTCGCGTCGGCCATGTCGCGGGGCGCCCGGCTATCACCGCGCGACGGATTCCGTTTCCGCGGGCCGGATCCGGTACAACACGGCCAGACCGGCCGCGGCGCCGATCGTGATGGTCAGCGCGACCCAGCCCGGAATGCTGTCGTCGACCGAGGTCGTGCCCGTGGGCCAGTGGCGCTGCCGAGTGGGGATGGACCACAGGATCGACGGCAGGTACAGCGCGCCGAGGCCGAGCACGGCGCTGGGCAGGTAGACGACCCGCAGCGAACCGGCGGCGAAACCCACGACGCCGGTCAGCGCCACGACACCCGCCGTCCAGGCGAACGCCCACGGAAGCCGTTCGGCCACGGTGGCGAACACGCAGATCGCGGCCGCGCCGAGCAGTACGAGCCACGGTCGCGACCAGCGCAGGCCGGCCAGGATGGCGGCGGTCGCGACGAGCAGGATCAGGACGAGATTCCAGCCGAGACTCAGCGCGTCGGCGAGCGAGTCGGCCGCGGCGCCCAGGCTGACCGCCATCAGCACGCCCGTGCCGTCGCGGCCGGGCAGCAGGACGGCGGTGGCGAAGGCGGCGGCCAGCGTGACCACCACGGCGAGGGTGATCTGCCAGGTGTTGCCGTGCAGGTCGTCGAACTCGCGATCGAGCCAGTCGGTGGCGATCAGCAGCGTCACAGACAGCACGGTGGCGGCCACGATCGGGCTGATCGGCAGGTCGGCGGCCAGGCGCGCGATGCCGGGCAGCATGATGCCGTGCCGGTGACGCAGGGTGTTCAGCGTCAGCAGCACGACCGCGGCGACGACCAGCCAGGCCGGGGTGTGCACGGACCTGCTGGCCGTGGCCGAGGTGTTCGAGCTGAACACGGCCACGACCTCGCCGTAGACGAACACTGTGACGACCCCGAGCAGGAAACCGACCGCGGGCCAGCGCATCCGCAGCGCGCAGATGCCGAGCGCGCCGAACAGCACGCCACCGCAGAGCGAGTCGACGTAGTTCTGGGTGGTCAGCACGTCGGTGGAGGTCATCGTCTGCCCGACGAAGTAGTTGATCGCCAGGGCGAGTGAGCCGCACGCCGCGGCCAGCCAGACCAGTCCGGGCCGGGTGATCGGCCGGGCCAGCACCGCGACGACGACGGCGACGATGAGCCCCAGCGCCGCCGCGCGCGGCACGCTGTTGATCAGGCTGGTGACCCGGTAGGGCGAGTCGACCGCGGACTCGGCGCCGAAGGTGAACGGCAGGAACAGCGACATCCCCGCCGCCGCGGCCCCGGCGAAGGCCGCCACCGCGTCCAGACCATCCCGGATCTTGGGCACCCTTCGACGATACCGGCGAAAACCGTCCTACCTGGGATATCACGACCGGATGACCGGGCGGCGCGTTCGCCGACGGTGCGCGATCCGGTCGCGCCGGACACCGCTACGGCGCGACGGGTGTCGGCGCCGCGGGCCGGATCCGGTACAGCAGCACGGGAATGGTCAGGCGCGGCTCTCGGCATACCGGCGCAGCGACTCGACCTGCTCGCGATCCAGCGACGGCCGCACGCTCGCCCGGGCGGCGGCGACGTCCTCGACGGTGACATCGGCCGCCGCCATATCGCGGCGCAGCGCCGACAGCGCCGCCTCGCGCAGCAGGGCCGAGCAGTCCGCGGCGGAGTAGCCGTCGAGGTCCTCGGCCAGTGCGGCCAGGTCGACGTCGGCCGCCAGCGGCACCGAGCGACCCGCGGTGCGCAGGATGTCGAGCCGGGCGGGCCCGTCGGGCGGCGGCACGAACACCAACCGGTCCAGCCGCCCCGGTCGCAGCAGCGCCGGATCGATCAGCTCGGGCCGGTTGGTCGCGCCGACGACCACCACATCGCGCAGCGGTTCCACCCCGTCGAGCTCGGTGAGCAGGGCCGCGACCACCCGGTCGGAGACCCCGGAGTCGCTGCTCTGCCCGCGTCGCGGTGCCAGCGCGTCCACCTCGTCGAGGAAGATCAGCGACGGCGCCGAATCGCGGGCGCGCTGGAACAGTTCGCGCACGGCCCGCTCGGAGGAGCCGACCCACTTGTCCATCAGCTCAGCGCCTTTGACCGCGTGCACGCTGAGCTGACCGGTGCCCGCCAGCGCCCGCACCAGGAAGGTCTTACCGCAGCCGGGCGGACCGTAGAGCAGCACACCGCGCGGCGGGTCGATGCCGAGCCGGGCGAATGAATCGGGGTGCCGCAGCGGCCACAGGACCGCCTCGGTGAGCGCCTGTTTGGTCTCCACCATGTCGCCGACATCGTCGAGATCGAGCGAGCCGATCGCCAATTCCTCGGTCCCCGAACGAGACAGCGGCCGGATGACATCGAGCGCGCCGACCAGGTCGTCCTGGGTGAGTTCGGGCTCGGACTGCTCGCGGCTGGCCCGTCCGGCCGCGCGCACCGCGGCCTCCCGACACAGCGCGGCCAGGTCGGCCACCACGAAACCGGGTGTGCGCGAGGCGATCAGCTCCAGGTCGAGGGTGCCCGAGGGCACCTTGCGCAGCAGCTGTTCGAGCAGAGCCCGCCGGACCACGGCGGTCGGCAGCGGCAGGGTGAGTTCGCGATCGCACAGGTCCGGCGCGCGCAAGCGCGCGTCCACCTGGGCCGGATGGGCGGTGGTGGCGAGCAGAGCCACGCACGGCGCGCGCATCGCGGCCCGCAGCTGGTCGAGGATCAGCGTGGCGACCGGCTCCGCCTCGACGGGCAGCAGCGCGTCGATATCGGTGATCAGCAGGATGCCGCCCTGCCCGGCGGCGACGTCCCCGACCGCCTCGGCGACCTCGCGCAACCGGTTTCCGCTTTCCATCGCGCCGACGCTGGGTCCGTCGAGTTCCACCACGCGCCGCGGCGCGGCCACCGCCCTGGCCAGCGTCGCCTTGCCGACTCCGGCGGGCCCGGTGACGAGCACGCCCAGATGTGCCGGTGCCCCCAGGGTTTTCAGCAGCTCGGGCTCGTCGAGCGCCAGGCTCAGCCACTCCGACAGCTTGGCCGCCTGCCCCTGCACGCCGGCCAGCTCCTCGACCTGGATCGGCGCGGTCCCCGTGCTCACGGAGACGGCATCGGCGGGCAGGCCGTTGAGGCCGGGGTCGGCGTCGCGTTCCATCGCGTGCAGGATCGCGGCCGGGCCACGACCCCAGCCGACGGCCGAATTGGGTTGCACGCTCACCGGTCCCGGCATCGGCTCGATCGCGGTGACGGTGAGCAGTTCGGTGGTCCAGGCGATGCCGAAGGCGCGCGAGAGCGCCTGGGTGGCCGCCGCCGAACTGATGTCGGGGCCGAGGTCGCGCGGCAGCAGCGAGACCGTGTCACCGACGGTGACGACCTTGCCGAGCAGGGCCTGGCGCAGCGTGGCCGCCGGGATGCTGGCCGTGGCGTGGGCCGATCCGCTCAGCGAGATCTGCTTGGCGCCGTAGACCGTCACCGGTGCGACCGTCACCGCCGCGTTCTCGCGCAGCCCCACATTCGACAGCGTCACGTCGTCGAGCAGTGCGACGCCGGGCGGAGTGCTCGCCGGTGCCTTGGCCACCACCGCCGCCGTCCGGCGGGCGCCGGTCAGGGCGATGCCGTCCCATTCGCGCAGGCCGAGCGCGGTCAGCGTCTCGGGGTGCAGACGCACCACCCCGCGCCGGGCATCGGCCGCCGAAGGGTTGAGCCGGGCGGTCAGCGAGAGTTCAGCCACCACCCCATCCTATGGACGCCCGGACCGCAGCCATTGGCATCCGCTCGAACAAGCTGGCATCCTTACCTCCCGAACCGGACCACCACGTTTTCGGCCGCCTCGCATCCGAGCGGCGAGACGTAACGCCGCAGGCGGAGTATCGCCGCTCGGACGCGAGGTTACGAGGCCGAAAACCCGCGGCGCCAGCCGCCGAGAACACAGTGAGCTGCAGATGAATCGAATCTCCCTCGTCGTCCTGGCTGCTGGGGCGTTGTGCTTGACGGTGGCCGGATGCGGTTCCGACGACGCCGCCGACGCGAGCGGGCTGCGCAAGGGCACACCGACCTCGAGCGCGAGCGCGAGTGCCACCACCACGACCAAGGCCGGCGCGCCGACGACATCGGCGAGCGCCGCGCCGGCCGCCGCCGAGATCACCTGCGGTCAGTTCAAGGAACTCGACACCGAGGGTGAGAAGCAGGCGATCGAGCAGATCCTGGCGGCCAATCCGGGCAGCCCCTTCGAGGGCAGCCCGAACGTGGCGCTCGGCACCGCGAAGCTGGTCTGCCTCGCGCCGGGCAACGCCGACAAGACCGTCGCCGAGGCCGCCGGGATCACGCCCTAGCGCTGCTAGTGGACCAGTGACTGCCAGTTCGCGGGCACCCGGTCGGCCGGTCCCGGCACGGACTGGCCGATCGGATGACTGGTCGGCGCCGCGAGTTCGGGCCCGCCGCTGTACATCTCGCTGGTGGTGAAGTTGTAGAACCAGTCCTCGCCCGGCTCGTAGCTCTGCATGAACGGATGCCCGGTCGAGGCGAAATGCTTCGACGCGTGCTGGCTCGGCGAGCTGTCGCAACAGCCCACGTGCCCGCATTCGGCGCAGCGGCGCAGATGCACCCACCAGCCGTTCGCGGCGTCGCATTCCACGCAACCGGCCCCGCTCGGCGGGACGCTGGTGTCGATACCTTCGAACTCTTCAGCCATCACTGATCTCCTGTGTTCGACGGGGTGCTGTCGTTGTCCGCCTGGGGATCGAGCGGCAGGCGGACGATGAAACGGGTGTCGCCCGGCTCGGATTCGACCCGGATGTCGCCGTTGTGCTTGTTGACCACGATCCGGAACGAGATGTCGAGGCCGAGTCCGGTGCCGTCACCGACCGGTTTGGTGGTGAAGAACGGTTCGAAGATCCGGCCCTTCGCCTCGGGCGCGATGCCGGGGCCGGTATCGCCGATCTCGACGACCGCGCAGTCGTTCTCCTGGTAGGTGCGCAGCGTCAAGGTGCCTGCGCCGTCCATCGCGTAGACCGCGTTGTCGATGAGGTTGGTCCACACCTGGTTGAGTTCGGCCGCGAAGCACGGGACCGGCGGCAGCGAGCGGTCGTAGTCCTTGACCACCCGCACGCCGTCACCGAGCTTGCGATTGAGCATCACCAGCGTGGAATCGAGCAGTTCGTGCAGGTCGACGACCTGGTAGGGCGCGCGGTCCATCTGCGAGTACTGCTTGGCCGCGCCGACCAGGGTGGAGATGCGGGCCGTCGAGTCGCCGATCTCGTTCATCAGCAGCTCGGTCTCGATGGTGTAGTTCAGCCAGCGGATCGCGCCCTCGAAGACCTGCGCCTGGCAGGCCTCCAGGGTCGCGTGCACGCCTTCGAGCCAGTCGATGTCGAGCCCGGCCTGGACGAAGGTCGGCGCCAGGTTCCAGCCGTCGGCGATGCCGTGCTCGTCGAACCAGTCGGCGAGCGCGTCCTCCCGGTCGGCGGCCTCGAGCGGCGACAGGTCGGGCGCCTTGGCGACCCGCTCGGCCGCCTGCTCCTGCAGATCGACCAGATGCACCAGCGCCTCGGGCGGGAACTTGCCGGTGGCCATCATCTTGAGCTTGTGGCGCATGCCCGCGACGCGTTCGCGCAGGCCGGCGGTGGCCCGCACCGCGGCGGCGGCCGGGTTGTTGAGCTCGTGGGTCAGCCCGGCCGACAGCGATCCGAGCGCGAGCAGCCGTTCCCGCTCGGCGATCCGCTGACTGGACTTCTGCCCGCCGTAGAAGGCGCCCTCCAGCAGGTGCACCGCCATCGGGAACCAGTCCTTGACCATCCGCGCGAAGTCCGCGGCCGCCAGCACCAGGAACCGGGAGCGCCGCTGGACATACATCGAGCCCGCGTAGTCCTGGCTCACCTTGTCGCCCAGGTAGGCCATCCAGGCGCCCGCGTAGACGCCGCGGTGGTCGGTGCGGTTGATCTCGATCTCGATGCCGCCGGACAGCTTCGTCAGCCGCACCTCGCCGTCGATCAGCACGTAGAAGCAGGTCGCCGGCTCGCCCTCGCGGTAGACCGGGCCCGGGTCGATGTATTCGATCCGGCCCGCCTCACACAGCTGCGCGAGCTGGTCGTCGTCGAGCTTCTCGAACAGGAACAGCGTGCGCAGTTCGTTCGGATCGCAGATCAGCATGCTGTCGGTCATCGCCGCTCCTGAGTAGTAGCAGTGGGCATGATCGGACGGCCCCCGTGGTGACGCTCCGCTCCCGCCCCCGGCCGCTGGCTACTCATGCCAGATACCGGTGGACGAGCATGACCGCCATCGCGCCCTCACCGACCGCGGAGGCGACCCGCTTGGCCGATTCGGCGTGCACGTCGCCCGCCACGAAGACACCGGGGACGCTGGTCTCCAGGTGATGCGGTGGGCGGGGCAGTTCCCAGCCCGGCGGGCGGGCGCCGTCGATCATCAGGTCGGGTCCGGCCACCACGTAGCCGGCGTCGTCGCGGATGACGACGCCATCGAGCCAGCCGGTCTGCGGCGCGGCGCCGATGAACAGGAACAGCCGTTGCGCGTCGACCTTGTCCTCGGTGCCGGTGCGGTTGTCGCGCAGCACGATCCGTTCCAGGTGATCGTCACCGTCGACGCCGACCACCTCGGTCTCGGTGTGCACCACGATGTTCGGGATCTGCGCGATCTGCTGGATCAGGTAGTGCGACATCGACTTCTCCAGCGCGTCGCTCCGGACCACGATGTGCACCCGACGGGCGTTGCGCGAGAGGAACACCGCGGCCTGTCCGGCCGAGTTGGCCCCGCCGACGATGTAGACGTCCTGATCAGCGCACTCGGCCGCCTCGGTCATCGCCGAGCCGTAGTACACACCCCGACCGGTGAACTCGTCGACGCCGGGTGCCGGATGACGCCGGTAGTCGACGCCGGTCGCGATCAGCACCGTGTGCGCGCACAGCTTGCCGCCGTCGGCGAAGCGCACCGTGCGCGCGGACCCGTTGACCTCCAGCCCGACGACATCGCGGGTGGTGATGATCTCCGCGCCGAATTTGGCGGCTTGCCGTCGCGCCCGGTCGGCCAGCTGCGCACCGGACAAGCCGTCGGGAAAGCCCAGGTAGTTCTCGATCCGCGAACTCTGCCCGGCCTGTCCGCCGGTCGCGGTGCGTTCCACCAGCACCGTGCGCAGTCCCTCGGACGCGCCGTACACCGCGGCGCCGAGCCCGGCCGGGCCACCGCCGACGACGATCAGGTCGTAGAAGTCGCCGCTGGGTTCCACGGTGAGGCCGACGTTCTCGGCGAGCTCGCTGTCGCTGGGCTGGATCAGCGCGGTGCCCGCCGCGGTGATCACCACCGGACAGGTCAGCGGATCGGCGCCCGCCGCCTCGAGCAACCGCGCACCCTCCGGCTCGTCGACGGGGTACCAGCGGTACGGCAACTGGTTGCGCGCCAGGAACTCGCGCACCTGCGAGGACCGCGGCGACCAGCGATCGCCGACCACCTTCGTCTCGTGGACCGGCCGCTGCTCCGCGCTGCGCCAGGCGTCGAGCAGGCCGTCGAGCACCGGGTAGAGCTTCTCCTCCGGCGGGTCCCACGGCTTGAGCAGATAGTGGTCCAGATCGATGACGTTGATCGCGTCGATGGCGGCGTTGGTGTCGGCGTAGGCGGTCAGCAGGACGCGGCGCGCGTAGGGGTGCAGGTCCATCGCCTGCTCCAGGAATTCGATGCCGTCCATGCCCGGCATCCGGTAGTCGGCGATCAGCACCGCGACCGGCTGGCCGCGCAGTTTCATCTCCCGCAGAGCCTCGAGCGCCTGTGGTCCCGACTCGGCCCGCAGGATCCGGTAGTCCGCGCCGTAGCGGCGGCGCAGGTCGCGCACCACCGCCCGGGAGACCCCCGGATCGTCGTCAACGCTCAGAATGGCCGGTTTGGTTACCGCTGGAGTGCTCACCAGAGAAGTATCCCCCTCCGTGGAGGTGGTGCGCCGCCGCGCGTGGTCAGAGCTGGTTGTGCAGCACCAGGTCCAGTTCGCTGGGGGTGAGCAGGCGTTCGAGGCGTTCGTCGCGTTTACGGCGGGTGAGGGCGGCGCGCAGCGCGGAGCTGTCGTCCGGCTCGATGGTCGGCAGCAGCGGGACGTCGTTGGTGTGCCTGCGCGGCAGGAAGGAACGCATTTTCACGGCCGATCACCTCGGGTTGACGACGGGAACGCTGGGAGCTGAGCATCGTCGATCAGCAACGGCGATTAGCGAAGAGTTTGCCAGCGTGTCCGGGTTGGTGCAAGCGGGACAGGGTGGACACGGCGAGCCCACCGCTCGGCGGCCTGCCCGAGGGCCTGTCTGTCGAGCGGTGGGCGAAGTTGCTGCCTCGGCTATCGCCAGGCGGGCAGGGTGACAACCTGTGCGGCGTAGGACAGTCCGGCGCCGAAGGCGATCAGCAGCGCGGTATCGCCCGGCTTGGACTCGCCCTTGCGTAGGAGCGCCTCCATGGCCAGCGGGATCGACGCCGCGGAGGTGTTGCCGGAATCCTCGATGTCGTTGGCCAGCGCGCAGTTCTCCGGCAGCTTGAGCACCCTGGCCATGATCTCGATGATCCGGCCGTTGGCCTGGTGCGGGATCATCGCGTCCAGGTCCTCGGTGGTCAGCCCGGCCCGATCGATCGCGTCCCGGCAGACCTTCTCCAGCGAGTGCGCCGCCCACCGGAACACCGCGGTGCCCTCCATCTCGAGATAGGGACGCACGGCGTCGGTGCCCTTCTCGTCGATCTCGGCGAAGAACTCCATCCAGTCCTTGCTCTGCCGGATGGCGTGGTGCTGGGTGCCGTCCGAGCCCCAGACGGTCGGGCCGATGCCCTGGTCCGCGGCCGGGCCGACGATCACGGCGCCGGCGCCGTCGGCGAACAGGAACGCCGTCGAGCGGTCGGTGAAGTCGACGGTGTCGGTCAGCTTCTCGACGCCGATCACCAGCACGTTCTTCGACGTGCCCGCGCGCACGAGATCCGAGGCCATCGCCAGGGCGTGACAGAACCCGGCGCAGCCGGCCGAGATGTCGAAGGCGGCGGCGCCGGTCATCCCCAGGTCGGTGGCGATGCGTGGGCCGATGGCGGGGGTGAGCAGCAGGTGGGTGGACGTCGCGACGATGACGCAGTCGACCTGATCGGCAGCGATGCCCGCCGCGGCCAGGGCGTCGCGCGAGGCCGCGACGCTCATCGTCTGGATGGTTTCCTCGGCTGAGGCGAAGCGCCGGGTCTTGATCCCGGACCTGGTGCGGATCCACTCGTCGCTCGAGTCGATCGGCCCCGCGACTTCGTCGTTCGTGACCACCCGGGCCGGGCGGTAAACGCCCAAACCGAGAATCGCGGTGTGCTCAGCCCCAGTCGTCTGGGCGATTCGAGCAGCCATGTTGCGTCTCCTATGTACCTGTCAACCTGCGGTCGCACCGCTGGGTGTACCCGAAGCATCGAAATCCGTCGCTCATCGCCCATGACCCCCGCGTGGACAACATGTGAACGCGCAGACATGAGGACGCCTCATATTAGCGCGTCCGCCCCGCCGATTCGTGTCTTATGTCACAACTGCTCCGGGGTATACCTTGGAGACAAGGCGATTGCTCGCCGACCCATCGAGGGAACGAGGACACCATGCTTGGACTCGGGATAATCAGTTGGATCATCATCGGCGGCCTCGCCGGTTGGATTGCGAGCAAGTTCATGAAGACCGACGCGCAGCAGGGCATCCTGCTCAACATCGTCGTCGGAGTCGTCGGCGGTCTGCTCGGCGGATTCATCCTCAGCCTCTTCGGGGTCGACGTCGAGGGAGCGGGCTGGATCTTCAGTTTCTTCACCTGTCTGGCGGGTGCCTGCATCCTGCTGTACCTCGTGAAGCTGTTCACAGGGCGTAAAGCGGCGCACTGACCACGGGTGGATGCGGCGGGGTTCGGCGTAAGGTGTGAACGCTTGCGTTGTCGTCACACCACGAAAGAGGGAGCCCGTGGCACGCCGCCCCACTCCGCCCGGCACGCCCGAAACCACCGGCGTCGGCCATGTCGTCGACCTGGTGCGGGCCGCTGTACCACCGCTACACCCCGCCGGCCTGCCGTTTGTCGCGGTGCCGCTGGCGGTCGCGGTCGTCGGCGGACGGAACAAATGGGTGCGCCGGGCCGGGCTCGCCGCCGCCGGCGCCTGCGCGGCCTTCTTCCGGCACCCGCACCGGGTGCCGCCGAACCGGGCGGGCGTCGTCGTCGCGCCCGCCGACGGTGAGGTCGCCCTGGTCGACACCGCGGTGCCGCCCGCCGAGCTCGGTCTCGGCGATCAGCCGCTGCCGCGCGTCAGCATCTTCCTGTCGGTGCTCGATGTGCACGTGCAGCGCGTCCCGGTGTCCGGCACCGTGCGCGAGGTGCTGCATCAGCCGGGCAAGTTCCTCTCGGCCGATCTGCCCGAGGCCAGCGACGCCAACGAGCGCAACAGCATGGTGATCGACACCGCCGACGGCAAGCAGGTCGTCGTCGTGCAGATCGCCGGTCTGCTCGCGCGGCGCATCGTCTGCGACGCGCGCGTCGGCGATGTGCTCACCATCGGTGACACCTACGGCCTGATCCGGTTCGGCTCCCGCGTCGACACGTACTTCCCGGTGGGCACCGAATTGCTGGTGGCCCCCGGCCAGCGCACGATCGGGGCCGAAACAGTCCTGGCTGTGCTGGGATGATCGAACAGGCCGCCCGCCGGAAGCGTCCGCGCTCGGTCCGGTTGCTGCCGAGCGTCGTCACCATCCTGGCGCTGTGCGCCGGTCTGTCCGCGGTGAAGTTCGGGCTCGACGGCGAGCTGGACGTGGCGCTGGCCATGGTCGGCGCCGCCGCCGTGCTCGACACCCTCGACGGCCGCCTGGCCAGGATGCTCGACGCGACCAGCAAGATGGGCGCCGAACTGGACTCGCTCTCGGACGCGATCTCCTTCGGCGTCGCGCCCGCGCTGGTCCTCTACGTCACCCTGCTCGACGGCTACAGCGCGGGCTGGATCGTCGCCCTGCTGTACGCGGTGAGCCTGGTGCTGCGCTTGGCCCGCTTCAACACCCTGCTCGACGACGACTCCCGCCCGAACTGGGCGCGCGAGTACTTCGTCGGCGTGCCCGCCCCGGCGGGCGCGCTGATCGCCCTGGTCCCCATCGCGCTCAAAGTGCAGTTCGGTGACGGCTGGTGGGACGGTTTCGCCTTCGTCGCCGCGTGGACGATCTTCGCCGCGCTGCTGTGCGTGAGCACCATCCCCACGCTGGCGATGAAGTCGGTCTCGGTCGCGCCCCAGGCGGCCGCGGGTCTGCTGGTGCTGGTGGCCCTGGCCGCCGCGCTCCTGGTGACCTACCCGATCGTGCTGCTGCTGATCCTGGTCGGCCTGTACCTGGCGCACATCCCGTTCGCCTGGCGCTCGGCCCGCTGGGTCGCGGCCCGCCCGGAGACCTGGCAGCACAAGCCGGCCGAGCGCCGGGCCCAGCGGCGCGCGCAGAGCCGGATCCCGCAGATCCGCCGCCCGGCGATCCGCGGTTCGGCCCGCCTGCGATTGCGTCGTCCACGGGACTGAGTTTTCGGCGGCGAAACCGTGGTGGTGAGGTGGCCCGGGGGATCGGGTGGGCAGATCTGGGAGGGGCACGTGAGGGGCGACGACGAGGTCGATGAATTCCTCCGGCATCGGTCGCGGTTGTTCGGGCTCGCCTACCGGATGTTCGGGGCGGCGACGGAGGCCGAGGACATCGTGCAGGAGGTCTATCTGCGCTGGGCTGCCGCGAATCCGGCGGGGATCGAGAACGCCGAGGCCTGGCTCACCGCCGTCACGGTGAATCTGTGCCGTACCTGGCTGGTGTCCGCCCGTGCCCGGCGCGAGACCTATGTGGGCCCGTGGCTGCCCGAACCCGTCCCGACCGGCGGCGGGGCCCTCGGCCCGCTGGAGACGGTCGAGGCCCGCGAGTCGATCTCGCTGGCCCTGCTCACCGCGATGGAACGGCTCAGTCCGATCGAGCGCGCGGTCTTCGTGCTGCGCGAGGCGTTCGGCTACCCGCACGCCGAGATCGCCGCGATGCTCGACCTCACCGAGGCCAACTCCCAGCAGATCCTGCACCGCGCGAGCGAACGGGTGCGCACGGGCAAGCGGCGCTTCGCGGTGCCCGAGTCACACGCCCGCACGCTGATCGACCGGTTCCTGCTCGCCGCCGGCACCGGCGACGTCACCGCCCTGCGGGCGATGCTCGCCGACGATGTGGTCTCCACGGCCGACGGCGGTGGCAAGATCACCGCGGCCCGTCGCCCGGTGCGCGGCGGCGACCTGGTGGCGCGCTACCTGATCGGCCTGAACAAGTTCCTCACCCCCGCGAGCTCGTTCTCCGTCGCCGAGATCAACGGCGAGCTCGCGCTGGTGGTGCGGGCCGACGGTGTCGTCGCGAGCTCGGTCATGCTCTTCGAGCTCGACGCCGACAGCCGGGTCGACGCGATCCGCATCGTCGTCAACCCCGACAAGCTGGGGTTTCTGGTCGCCGAGCAGGCGTGACCCGGATCACCGCACCGAGCTGTCAGGAAATCGGGGGCTGTCCGGTCTGGAAGGTGTCGGCATTGTCGAGAGGAGCCACACCATGACCGGGCAGCAGCAGCGAATCGTCGTCCTCGGCGCGGGATACGCGGGACTCGGCGCGGCGCGCCGCTTGGCGAGCAAGGCGCGCGGCGCCGCGATCACGGTGGTCGATACCCGCGCGGAGTTCGTCGAACGAGTGCGCCTGCATCAGGCGGCCGCGGGCCAGTCGATCAGGCGCTGGGACCTGCGGGAGTTGCTGGAGCGCAAGGGCGTCGAATTCGTGCGAGCACAGGTCACCGCGCTGGACCCGGTCGCGAAACAGGTCTACCTCGACGGCGAGTGGGCGATCGGCTACGACACCCTCGTCTACGCCCTCGGCAGCGCCGCCGACCGCGCCGGCGTGCCGGGCGTCGCCGAGTACGCGCACTCCGTGGCGGTCCCCGAGGACATCCGGGCGCTGCCCGCGGGTCCGGTGGTCGTCGTCGGCGCCGGTTCGACCGGCATCGAGCTCGCGGCGGAACTGGCGGAGTCGCACCGGGATTCGCGGGTCACACTGCTGGGTTCGGAGGAGCCGGGCAGCTGGTTGTCCGCCCGCGCGGCCGAGCACATCCGCACCACGCTGACCGCTCTCGGCGTCGAGATCAGGTCCGGCGTCAAGGTCGCCGAGGTGCTGCCCGAGGGTGTCCGCCTGGTGGACGGCACTGTGCTGCCCGCGGCGGCTGTCGTCTGGACCGCCGGATTCACCGTCCCCGACCTGGCCCGCCGCGCGGGCCTCGACGTCGACGAGCAGGGCCGCATCCGCACCGACGCGACGCTGCGCTCGATCTCCCACCCCGCCATCTACGCCGCGGGCGACGCCGCGCTGATCGACGGCCCCGGCGATCGCCCCCTCCGGATGGCCTGCGCGACAGCCCTGCCCGCCGGGGCCTACGTCGCCAAGGCCATCATGGCCCGCGCCGACGGCATCGAGCCGAAGCCGATGACCTTCCGTTACCAGTTGCAGTGCGTCAGCCTGGGTCGCCGCGACGCCGTCATCCAGTTCCTCCACGCCGACGACAGCCCGGCGACCCGCGTCGTCCGTGGGCGCACCGGTGCCTGGGTCAAGGAGCGGATCGTGCGCTTCGCGGGCAGAGCGGCCGGTCTGCGCTGAGCGAGGGGGCGAAGCCGTTCCTGGTCCGGGTCCCTACAGGGCGGCGGCCCGAGGCTTCCCTTCGCGGTCTCCCGAGAGTTCGGGCCTGCGCCGGATCGCTCCGCCGAGTGACCCGACCCAGGGCACACCGGCGATCACACCGAGCACGATCAACCACGGCACCCGCCACCACCAGCGCAGATCCAGCGCGCCCACAGCCGGTTCCGTGGTGAGCGGCCGAGCCGTCGACGACCACACCACGAAAGCGTCCCCGATCGGCACCAGCCCGAAGGCGTACCGCTTGGAGCCGGGCAGCTCCATCGGCAGCCCGAGCAGTTCGCCTTCGGAGCCGATCGCCGCGGCCAGGTCGTGGTCACCGTTGACTCGGGCGGCGCCGAGTGCGACCACCGTCGCGGAGAGGCTGATCCCGCCGACCAGCGGTCCGGAATCGACGTCGCCCGCCTTGTCCACCCCGCGCGGGTACTCCCGGAGCGCGGGTCCGAAACCGCCGGGGTAGGACAGGAATTGGTCGCGGAACAGCTGGTACTGGCTCCGGGCGAAGTCGGCGTCGAGTTCCGGCAGGAAGCGCAGGATCATCGTCTGCGAGGTGGCCCGCGCGCCGTCGAGTCGGGTCCCGTCCGGCGCGACCCGGTGCGGCAGCAGTCCGGTGGCCGGATCGAGGTGCGCCCGCGCCGAGGCGAGCCAGCGGGTGGTCACCGCGCCGAAGCGCTCGCCGAACAGGCTGTCGTGCAACCGCAGCGAGGCCACCGCCACGGTGGAATCCACCGGCCAGGCCTGGCCGTGATAGGCCTGCAGGAACGGTGTGTCCGACGCGGCGAACGCCTTCGCGATCTCCTCGCTGTGCGCGGTGAATCGCCGCACCTCGTCGGGATCGTCGGCGTCCAGCGACAGGATCGCCCCACGCAACCAATTGGTCCACCCCGCCCAGAACACCCCGTACGCGGGCCGCAGCGCCGGGCTGAACACCGCCCGCCCCTCGGCTGATTCCACTCGCGCCAGCGCCCAACGGGATTCGCGCAACGCCGCTGCACGCAGGACCGGGTCGGTGTGCGCCGCCTGCACCCACGACAGCCCATAGAGCGCGTTCAGGAAGAAGTGCCCCTCCGGAAACTGGCTCTGCGCGGCGACATCCGCGCCGTCGTCGAGCGCGGCTCGAAGGAACGCCAGCTGCCGCTCGGTCGACCCCGGCTGCTCATCGATGCCCGGCTGCGGCCACAGGAACCGGCCCAGACCGACCACGCACGCCAGCGTCACGACAATCCCCACTATGCGCAGCGCCCACCGGGCCGTGCGCCGAAATCTCCCCATGGGAACACTCTGCCATCGAGAAATCGTCAACCAATGGTTGACGATCGCAAATCGTCAACTTAGAGTTGACGCATGAGCACCCCGAACATTCGCCTCGACGATCTGATCGACGGCATCAAGAAGGCCCGCCCCGACAACGTTCTCGACCAGCTCTCCGACGCCGTGGTGGCCGCAGGTCATCTCGGCGAGGTGGCCGACCATCTCATCGGCCACTTCGTCGACCAGGCCCGCCGCTCCGGCGCCTCCTGGACCGATATCGGGGTCAGTATGGGCGTCAGCAAGCAGGCTGCCCAGAAGCGCTTCGTGCCCAAGCAGCCCGGCGACGCCGCGGCCATGGACCCGCAGGCCGGGTTCGCCAAGTTCACCGATCGGGCGCGGCAGGTCGTCGTGGGTTCCCAGGAGTCGGCCAGGTCCGCGAGCAACAACCAGATCACCCTCGGTCACCTGATCCTCGGCCTGATCGACCAGTCCGAGGGCCTGGCCGCCAAGGAGATCGTCGCCCGCGGGGTCAGCCTGGAGTCGGTGCGGGCCGCGGCCGTCGCCTCGCTGCCGCCCGCGACCGACGACATCCCGGCGCTCATCCCGTTCGACGGCGACTCCAAGAAGGCCCTGGAGCTGACGTTTCGCGAAGCGCTGCGCCTCGGCCACAACTACATCGGCACCGAGCACATCCTGCTCGCGCTGCTCGAGCAGGAGAACGGCACGGGCGTGCTCAGTGACCTCGGCCTGGACAAGGCTGTGGTAGAGGCCGATCTGGTGGAGCTGCTGAACCAGTTCCTGGCTGCGGCGGAGTACGAGTCCTGAGCCGCTGGACGCGCCCGGCGCGGTCCTCTCGTCGGGCGCGACCTTGCACTCTCACTACCCGAGTGCTAAAAATGGCTTTGGCACTCGCGTCTGTTGAGTGCCAGGTCGGGACGGTGAGATCGGGTTCCATCGACACCCTCGGTCGTCCGTCGCGGGCACCGCACCTGGCCAGCGTACTTTGGGGCGATCCAACCTGTGGTCGTCTCGTGTGTCAGCCATAGACATGTGGAGGATCTCAACGCAATGGCCAAGACAATTGCGTACGACGAAGAGGCCCGTCGCGGTCTCGAGCGGGGTCTGAACGCCCTCGCCGACGCTGTCAAGGTGACGCTGGGCCCGAAGGGTCGCAACGTCGTGCTCGAGAAGAAGTGGGGCGCCCCCACGATCACCAACGATGGTGTGTCCATCGCCAAGGAGATCGACCTCGAGGACCCGTACGAGAAGATCGGCGCCGAGCTGGTCAAGGAAGTCGCCAAGAAGACCGACGACGTCGCGGGCGACGGCACCACCACCGCCACCGTGCTCGCCCAGGCGCTCGTGCGTGAGGGCCTGCGCAACGTCGCGGCCGGCGCCAACCCGCTGGGCCTCAAGCGCGGCATCGAGAAGGCCGTCGAGGCCGTCACCGCCAAGCTGCTCGACACCGCCAAGGAGGTCGAGACCAAGGAGCAGATCGCTGCCACCGCCGGTATCTCGGCAGGCGACGCGTCCATCGGTGAGCTCATCGCCGAGGCCATGGACAAGGTCGGCAAGGAAGGCGTCATCACCGTCGAGGAGAGCAACACCTTCGGGCTCCAGCTGGAGCTCACCGAGGGCATGCGCTTCGACAAGGGCTACATCTCCGGTTACTTCGTGACCGACCCCGAGCGTCAGGAAGCGGTCCTCGAGGACCCGTACATCCTGCTGGTGTCGGCCAAGATCTCGACCGTCAAGGACCTGCTGCCGCTGCTGGAGAAGGTCATCCAGGCCGGCAAGCCGCTGCTGATCATCGCCGAGGACGTCGAGGGCGAGGCCCTGTCGACCCTGGTCGTGAACAAGATCCGTGGCACCTTCAAGTCCGTCGCCGTCAAGGCCCCGGGCTTCGGTGACCGCCGCAAGGCGCAGCTCGCCGACATCGCCATCCTCACCGGTGGCGAGGTCATCAGCGAAGAGGTCGGCCTCTCCCTGGAGACCGCCGGTCTGGAGCTGCTGGGCCAGGCCCGCAAGGTCGTCGTCACCAAGGACGAGACCACCATCGTCGAGGGCGCGGGCGACGCGGAGGCCATCAAGGGCCGCGTGGCGCAGATCCGCACCGAGATCGAGAACTCGGACTCGGACTACGACCGTGAGAAGCTGCAGGAGCGCCTGGCCAAGCTGGCCGGCGGCGTCGCGGTGATCAAGGCCGGTGCCGCCACCGAGGTCGAGCTCAAGGAGCGCAAGCACCGCATCGAAGATGCCGTGCGCAACGCCAAGGCCGCCGTCGAAGAGGGCATCGTCGCCGGTGGTGGCGTGGCCCTGCTGCAGTCGGCTCCCGCGCTGGACGAGCTGAAGCTCGAGGGCGACGAGGCCACCGGTGCCAACATCGTCCGCGTGGCGCTGTCGGCTCCGCTGAAGCAGATCGCGTTCAACGCCGGCCTCGAGCCCGGCGTCGTGGCCGAGAAGGTCGCCAACCTGCCCGCGGGTCAGGGCCTCAACGCCCAGACCAACGAGTACGAGGACCTGCTGGCCGCCGGCGTCGCCGACCCGGTCAAGGTCACCCGTTCGGCCCTGCAGAACGCGGCCTCCATCGCGGCCCTGTTCCTCACCACCGAGGCCGTCGTCGCCGACAAGCCGGAGAAGGCCGCCCCCGCGGGCGACCCGACCGGTGGCATGGGCGGCATGGACTTCTGATCCCCTGGATCACCAGTTCCCGCAAGTCACGAAGGCCGGTCCACTCCGAGTGGGCCGGCCTTCGGCGTTCCGGTCAGTCGTCGTACAACAGATGTTCGGCCCGAATAGGCAGTGCCGCGAGTTCGACCAAGGACATGCGATCGATCGCTCGATGCAGGCGTTGCCTCAGCCGCTCGGCATCTCCGCCCTGCCGTGCGATCTCAGGTATCGGGACTGGTCCTCGGGAGATGGCCTGTCGCGGAGTCGGCGACGACGCCGTGGCCAGCCGAGCGCTGACGGCGTTGGGCTGCCGGTTGTCCAGCAGATGCGTGAGTGGAATGCTCTGCTGAGCGGCCCAGCTGGAAAGGTGCTCGAAGACGTTGTGTTGCAGAGTTGCCCGCCACTGTGTGTTCAGACCCAGCCTGGTCAATTCGCGGCGGAACTCGCCTTTCGGTGCCGAGGGGGCCAGCGACTTCGCCAGTTCCGATCGCGCCGGCTCGGGCAGAGTGTTTGTCCACTCTCGCATCCACGCTACTTGTTGATCGAGACCGACCGCGGGGATCTCGACGAAGCGCTCGGCTGAGGACTCCCAGGCAGGCTTGCCGTCTATTGTCGGATACATGAAGGCGTGCTGGCCTTCTCGATCCCAGAGTCGCCGAAGCCCGCTACGCCAATCGACAAACACTGACCACACATCGGACTTGATCTGGCGGTTACCCGACGCATCGGACGTGGTCCCGGCTGTGCTGTTGGGCTCGGCGGGCCTGGCCATGGCCGCTACCTGATCCAGGGCCTCGGATGTCTCCCCGGGGAGACCGACAAGGTTGTGGCCGTTGGGAAGTCGGCGAACCTGCACACACCCGGCGTGCTCGGCGGCAAGGATGAAGTCACGAAAAGTGTCGAATCCGTATTCCTGCTCGGTGAAACCTTCGAGTGCGTCCTGCATAGCCGGCTTCAAGCCTGCGGTCGTGGTGATACGGCCGAGTTCGCGCCACTCGGAGATGATGTTCTGCAGTGCCTGGAAAGCGACCTGCGGATCAGCGGCGGTCATGACATCTGCCTCCAGATACGAAGATAGCCCCAGGTGAACGGGGCTATCTGCTGGAACATATGTCGTCGACTCGCCCTGGCACGGCTCCTTCGACTTCTGCGGCAGGCCGATTCAATCGAATCCCGTAGGAAGTGACTCCTTGCAGCGTTGCGGCGGTAGCGTCGCTGTGGTGGTCGACCGGAGTTGCCATTCAGCCAAGCTGTTTGGCCCGACGTCCTATGTTTTGAGTTCGGACCGAAATTTCTCGAAGGCATTGCCATCGAACGAAGTAATCTCGATCGGGCCCGATTATAGCACGGTGTCGTAGTGGCATAGGGCGTGTTCACTGCTCGTCGGCGAGCCATTGCCGGACTCGACGTGGGTCTTCGGGTTCGACGGGTATCCCGACGATGTTCGCGCGTGAGATCAGATGGGTGGCCAGGCATTCCCTGATCTCCTCGACGGTCAGATCGGCCTTTAGACAGTGGTTCCACAGCAGTGCTTTGAACACGTAGTCGAGATGAGGTCGGCTGACGATCTCCCCACGCTCGGAAGCTGCTGTCCGTGCTCTCTGGCTGAGTTTGTTCACATCGCGAATGCCGGTCAGGCCGTCCGAGGCGAGCTCCAGCTCGTGCCACACTGTCGCGGTTACGGCGTCGCGTACGGCAGTGACAACCTGCGAGATCTGGCGCCTACCGACCGCGGGAGTGTTGCGATCCTTGACCCGGAGCTTGCGGATGATCATCGGAATCTCGAAATCGGTTCGGGTGCTGAGGTCGACGATCTCATCGTGTGGAGTACCCGGCGGAACCACCTTGGCCGGGGTGCCGGCGATGCGGACATCGGCGACGGCGGCGGTCAGCAGATCGCGAAAGGAGCCATGGCCTGCCCAACCTCGGATGAGATCGGTTCCGAACTTCGACTGCACCTGTTGCGCGACGTCGGTCAGCAATGCCGGATGTTTGAGGCTGGCAACGATGGTGCGTACTCCGTCGTAGAGCGCTTCGCGGGAGTCATTGCTGATCGGCGGTGGGGGTGACGTCTCGGAAGTGTTTGCTTTCGAATGGTTTTCGGTTGGCCGGACGTCGCCGGATTCCTCATCCGCGATCGTGCGCTCGGCGATTCGATCCAGTTCGTTGCGAAGGTCCTGGGCAAGATCATCGACCGTCGCGAGGAGGTCGGCCATGCGCCGGGCGATCGTCGTGGCGAGATCAGGAAGTCGAACACCGGGTTTGTACGTGTCTTCGTGCGTGAGTTCACCCCAGCCGTCCTGCAGGAGCGTGCGCACCTGAAGTTCGCCACGAACACGTGCATGTTTGTCGAAGCCCGGAACGATGGTCACCAGGTTGACGTGGTAAGCGCGATAGCCGGACTCTTTCGGAGCATCGAAGTAGTCCTTGGTGGAGTTCGGCTCGATCGCCAACGAATAGGCATCACTCGTGTCGGACGACGGGAGACCGGCCAGGATGTCCTGGAGTCGCGTCACGTCACTGAGGTTGTTACAGATAACCCGAAAACCGACCAGATCGTCGATCGCCTCCGGAATCGACTCGAGCGAAACGATCTGTCCGTGGTACTTGCGCTTCGTCATCTTCGCCCAGAGTCGCGCTGGGTCCTTGACCCGGCTCGTTGCCACCCTGATTCGGTGCCGGTCGAACTGTGGCAACTGCTGATCGAGCGCGCTGGTCAGGATACGGTCGAAGGTTCTGGCTGCGGGATCGAGTTGGTCTGCCTTGATGCGCTGATACCAGGTGATGTACTCGGACCAGCTGAACACGAACGGCGAATCCACTGGTGCCTCCGACGGTTCCACGCCATCCGCCCCTTCTGAAACGCAGGTTCGATGTCGATTCCAGTGTCCACGTCACTGGCCGACGCGTCCATTGGACGCCGTACGCACCTACCGAGGCGGCGGCCGTCCAGACGGTCGAGAATGGAGGGGCTCAGCCCACCGGGGTCAACCGCAGGCGCTCGGCGAGTTCGTTGAAGATGTAGAAGTTGGGGATGGTGCCGACCGGGGTGAGGGAGATCCACATGCCGGCGAGTTTGATGCGGATGTGGCCGCTGCGGGCGTCGATGAGCTGGATGTTCTCCCAGGGGAAGGACTCGCCGTTGAAGGTGAGGGCGTCGAGGGAGAGGGCCAGGTCGCCGAAGGCGACGGTGTCGCCGTTGTCGATGGCGGTCACGGCCGGGGGGAGTTGGGTCGCGGTGACGGCGGATTGGATGGCGCGGGCCCATTCGCGGGCGCGGGCGAAGCCGTCCTCGTCGATCGTGGCCTCGACGCCGCCGGGGCCGGTGAGCTCGAGATAGTAGGAGACCGGCGTGGTGTCGTGGAACGGGATCATCTGCTGACGGACTTCGGTGCTGTCCCAGCGGAATCCGGCGACGCGCTGGCCGGAGCGGTAGACGGTGACGCCGTGGTCGAACAGATCGATGCGGGCGGCGCGGTTCTGCCGGTTGAGGATTCCGCGGCGGAACGCCAGCAGGACCGGGAGCGCGGCGATCGAGAGCAGTGCGACGCCACCCTGCCACGCGCCGACGGCGGTGCAGATGACGCCGATGGTGGCGATGCTCCCCGCGACGATGCCGCAGCCGCGCACGAACGTGTCGTCGGCCGGGGTCGCGAGGAAGGTGTCACGGTGCGCGCCGAGGTGCTGATACCCCGCCATCAGGTGTATCAGTTGGGTCAACGGCACGGTATGCCGGGCTTCGGCTGCGTCCTCCGCCCTGTTCGGAGTGATCACTCGTCCCTCCATGAGGCGTTTTCATCCGCGGCGAAGCGTATTCGACGAGGCCGAATACCGCCACTGGTGTGCCGACAATGCTCGCCCCGGAACCGAAATCGGCTGTTGAGCGGGGTGAGCGCGCTGTCGATGCGACCGATTCAGCGCTGCGGATCGAGCAGCCGCAGCAGCACGGCGTCGACCAGTTCGTCGGTGGCGGGCAGCGTCTTCGGCGCGATTCTGGCCAGCTGATTGAACCCGTGATAGATGCTGACGGCGACCGCCGCGCGGGTGTGCGCCTGCGGGTCGGGCACTCCGAGCAGTCGCAATTGCGCTGCGACATAGGCGATGCGGCGTTCGGCGACCCGGCTCATCGCCGCGGCGACGGCGGGCCGATCCACCGACGCGAGCAGCGCGAGGTCCTCCCTGCCGTGCGCGGCGTAGTCGATGACGTGGGTGAACAGCTGCTGCAAGCGTTCGGCCGGTCCGGGCAGCTGGTCGAGTTCGTCGATGACGTCCTGGGTGCCGCGCTGCTCCCAGCGCGCGAGGACGGCGTCGACCAGCGCGGCCCGGTCTTTGAAATGCCAGTAGAAGCTGCCCTTGGTGGCGCCGAGCCGTTTCGCCAGCGGTTCGACCGCGACCGCGGCGAGGCCGCCCTCGCCGAGGGCGTCGAGCGCGGCCTGGGCCCAGTCGTCGGCGGTGAGCCTGCGTCCCGCCGACTTCGCGTTCTCCTCTTGCGGCATGCACATACGCTACCGTATGGTCAAGTCCATACGGGACAGTATGGAGGTTTGACCATGCCGATCGTCTCTGCGGCGCCGCTGGCCGAGGCGGCCATCGCCGCTCCCGACTACGCCGACGCGTACTCCGCCGACGTGCCGCCCGGCGCCACCACCGACCCGGCTGCCTGGACCCGGGCGATCTTCGGCCGCAACGCCTTTCCCGAACGAGCCCGGTCGGCCACCGAGCACCTGACCGGCAAGGCGATGCCGATGCTCGACTTCGTCGCCTCGGTGCGCGTGCTCGACGGCCGCGTCACCCTCACCACCCTGGTGCGCTACCGGAATCCGCTGGGAAGGCTGTATTTCGCGATCGTCGGTATCGCCCACCGCAGGCTGGTCCCGCGCATGATGGCCCGCGCCGAGCGAAGGATGCGCGATGCCGGGTGAGTTGCCGCCGGGGCAGCGACCCGCACCGCACGAGCCGTTCGGGCTGCCGCAATTCGGCGGTGTCCGAGCGCGTTCCGGGCCCGGCCATCGGGTGTCGGTCGGCGGCACGGCCCGGCACCCGGCGCAATTCGGCATCGCCGAACTCCTCGGCGCGGGGCAGCGGTGCGTCCGGACCAGTGACCTGCACTGTGTCACGACCTGGAGCGCGATCGGATTGACCTGGGAGGGAGTGCGTTTCGCCGATGTGTACCGGCTGCTGGCCGAGCGCGTCGTCCCGCATCCCGGCGTCCGCTGGGTGCGCTTCACCGGCCTCGACGGTTACTCCTCGACGTTGTTCCTCGACGACGCCCTCGCCGCCGATGTCCTGCTCGCCGATCGCCTGTCCGGCGCGGAGCTCACCGACACATTCGGCGCGCCGCTGCGTCTCGTCGCGCCCGCGCACTACGGGTACAAGAACGTCAAGCAGGTGTGCGCCATCGACTTCCTGCGGTCCTACGATCCGGGGCAGGCCAGGATCATCTCCCACCCGCGCGGCCGGGTCGATCGGGAGGAGCGGGGCCGGGTGCTGCCGGGACGGTTCTGGCGTGCGGTGTGGCCGGGGCAGGTCGAGCGGGTGCGCGCGCTGTTCCGCGCCGAGCTGGACGAGCCACGCTGACCGAACGGTGCGGCGATCGAACCGATCGGTCTCGATAGTCTGGACTGGTGCTGTTTCTGGACGAAGGCCCACGGACCGGCCCGGCGATCGTGTTCGTGCACGGCATTCCCGGCTCGGTCGACTGGTTCGCCGCGGTCGCCGAGCGGCTGGCGCGCGACCACCGGGTGATCCGCGTGGACGTCCACGCCCAGGGCGCGGACTCCGGTGACTTCACCGCCGCCGCCCGGACCGCGCCGATCATCGAACTGTTCGACGAGCTCGACCTCGCGCGGGTGACGGTGGTCGGGCATTCGTTCGGCGCCGAGATCGCCCTGGAACTCGCCGCGGTCTCGCCCCGGGTGGCCCGCGTGGTGGTGGTCGGGCAGGCGCCGGACTACCGGATCGCGGCGATCCCGGCGGCGGCGACCTGGGTGGTCCGGCCGTGGACGGTGCGGCTCGCGCAGCGGTGGACGCCGAGCCTGGTGGTCCGGCTGGCCCACCGCACCGCGTTCGCGCCGCGCTTCCGCTACGACTCCGCGCCCGGTCTGGCCGACGCGGTGGTGCGTGACTTCCGCGCCGCCGTCCCCGCCGGCCTGGCCTATGCCGCGGGCCCCCGGGGCGACGACCTGGCCGCGCGTCCGCTCGACGATCGGGCCGCCGCGCTCGACCTGCCGGTCCTGGCCATCCACGGCCGCCATGACCACCTCTACGACAGCACCGCCACCCTGGACCGCTACGCCGCGGCGGGTGCGCGGACCCATCTCGTCGAACACGCCGGTCACTCCCCGCAGGTCGAGCAGCCGGACGAATTCGTCGCGGTCCTGCGGGAATTCGTCGCCGAGACCTGACTCAGAACCCGTCGACGGCGGTCACCACGAACGGTCCCGGCGCGCCGGTGCCGCCCATCGGCCCGCCCTTGTCGAACTGCGACGACACGATCAGCGCCCGATCGCCCGCGTGCGCCATCGTGGTGGGGATGCTCAGTGCGGGATCGTGGAATTCGGCGACCCGCGTCGCGGTGGCACCATGGTCGGAGACGGTCCAGCGGCTGAGCGTGTTCTCGGTGTTGTGGACCACCCACAGGGTGTCGTCCCGCAGTTCCATCCCATCGCCGTGGCGCACGTCGCCACCGGTCAGCGCGACCTTGCCGATCGGCTCGCCGCCGGTCAGGTCGATCCGGTACAGCTCGCCCGCCGACATCGCCACGACCAGCAGATACGCGCCTGCCGGATCGGCGACGATGCCGTTGAGCTCGAAGGTCTGCGGATCACGCGGGCCCAGCACCGGGCCCAGGTCGTAGCCGACCGCCAGTTCCCCGCGGCCCTCGGCGATCCGGTCCGGAGTGACCCGGTAGACGACATTGCGCACGCTGTCGGTCAGATAGGCGCTGCCGTCGGCGCCGAAGTCGAGATCGTTGACGAAGCGCGGACCGCTGCCCGGCACGACGAACGAGGCGAGCAGCGCGCGCGATCCGGTGTCGTACACCGCGACGCCCACGCCCGAATCGATCACCCACAGCCTGCCGTTGTGGTCGACCCGCAGGCCGTTGGCGGTCTTGCGGCCGTCGGCGCCGGCGGGCAGGAACACCTCCGCCCGGGTCGCGTTCGCGGCGGCCCGGTAGACGGCGCCGTCGGCGAACGAGCCGACGAAGCTGTCGCCGGAGCGCGCGTCCACCGCGATGCCCTCGGGATAGACGGCGGCGCCGGGCAGCTCGTAGGCGGTGCTCAGCCGGGGTGTGGTGGGCGCGGTGTCGGTGCCGCACGAGGTGACGGCCAGGCAGGCGACGGCCAGGGCGAGGGTGGCGCTGGTCCTGATCATGATGAAGCCTCTCAGTGATGTAATGCTAGACATCAAGCGATAGGCAGGAATGTAGATTAGAGTTCTAATGATCGTCAAGATCATTATGTGATGATGGGCGGATAGCATGCACCCATGACGTCCATGCCCGCCGCCGAGAGGCTCGGCACGTATATCAAGCGCGCCGAGCAGTCCCTGATCGCGGCGAAGACCGCCGCGCTGAAGCCGGCCGGGCTGACCGTTCCGCAGTACAGCGCGCTGCTGCACCTGGCCGAGAACCCCGGCATCTCGGCCGCGGCGCTGGCCCGGCTGGCGGGGGTGACGCCGCCGACGATGAACACCGTTCTGACGAACCTGCAGGACCGGGGCCTGGTCGAGCGGACGCCGCACGAATGGCACAAGAACGTCCTGGAGACCCGGCTGACCGACGCGGGCCGGGAGGTCACCGCGGACGCCGACGTCCGCGCCATCGCGGTGGAACGCGACCTGGCCGCCCGCTTCACCGCCGAGGAACTGGCCGCGGTGACGGCGCTGCTCACCCGCACGGCGGAGGCGCTCGACGAGATCCGCGCCGATCTCTGACCCTGAAACGACGAGAGCCCGCCGGATCATCCGGCGGGCTCTCGTCGTTCGGGTGGGTCAGCGCTCGGCGGCGGCCTTGACCTTGCTCAACGTCTCCCGCATGCCCGAGACCAGGTCGGCCTCGAACTTCTGCTCGCCGCCCATCGCGACCTTGATGGCGCCGCGCAGCCAGCCGGGCAGGCCCCGGGGATCGACGGTGCGGGTCTCCACCACGCGGGTGCCGGTGGCGGTCGGCTCGAGGTCGTAGCGCCACACCGTGCGGTTCTCGTTCATCCGGAACGCGAAGGACTTGTTCGGCTCGAAGGTCACGATGCGCGAGGTGGTCGGGTAGATCTTCCAGCCGACCTTGTTGACGTTGACGGTGAACGCGCCGTCGCGGACGCCGCCGAAGGGGATCATCTTCAGCGTCGTCGGGCTGAGTTCGGATACGCGACGCAGGTCGGCCAGGATCGACCACACTTTCTCCGGCGCTGCGGCGATGTCGATGCTGGCTTCGAGATTGTTCGGCAACGGTGCCTCCGGGATGGGTGTGACGGTCTGTCACGCACAGCATAGGCACCCGCGACCTGGGGATCCTCCGCCCCTGGTCGGATTTTTCGCAGCCTGGTCGCAACACTGGTCAAAAGATTTGTGGCCGAATAATTTTCGTTGCACGGTCACGAGTTCCAGCTACGAGTCGGCGGCGGGGTGCTCCGGGTGACGACCGGATGGCGGGGAGTTCCTCGTTGTGGAACGGCGTGCACCTTTCCGGGCGAGCGCTGCCCGAGGCCGTGCTCGCCCGCCCGGCTCCGGTCCCGCTGGACGGTCCCGGCACGTTGTGGTTCGTCATCGCGCGGATCAAGCACGCCTGGGCCTCACGCCACCCAGGCGGGCAAGGCTTCCCGGGCGGCCAGCCAGTCCGGTGGCACCCCGCCCGGCGTCCCGATTCCTGTGCGCGCGGCCACGATTCCGCCCACGATGGCCGCGGTGGTGTCCGCGTCGCCACCTGCCTCGACGCAGGCGGTGATCGCGGCCGGAAAGTCGTCGAGGAAGCTCGCCGCCGCCCACAGTGTGAACGGCACTGTGTCCTGCGCGCTCACCTGCGCGCCGTTGCCGAGCTCGTACGCGGCTTCGGCGACGGAGCGTCCGAGCAGTTCCCTGGCGCGCCGCACCCCACTCGCTGTCCGTCCCGGCACCAGGTACGGCTCCACCGCGTCCAGGAGTTCCGCCGGCGCGCAGTCCGTTCCGCGACCGGAAGCCGCCCAGCTCGCCGCCACCGCGACAGCCATCGCCCCCACGATCGCCTCCGGGTGCCGATGCGTCACCTCGGCCGTCGAGGCCGCCTCCGCCGCGGCCCGATCGAGATCACCGGCGAAATACGCCCCGAGCGGGGCCACCCGCATCGCCGCGCCGTTTCCCCACGACCCACGCCCGTCGAACAGCGCCCCGGCCGCCTCCGGCCAGGGCCTGCCGTCCCGAATCTGGTGCAGCACAGCGACTGTCCCGCCGCTGTACCCGCGATACGGTTCGCACCGATCGGCGAACGTCGACGCCAGCGCGTCCCGGTCGATGCGCCCCCGCCGCCGAATCTCGGTGAACACCGAACACGCCATCTCGGTGTCATCGGTCCATTCCCACGGCCCCGCCGGCGGCCGCCCGGCCACCAGTTCCGTCACCGACCGACCTGGCACGAAGAACTGTGCTCCCAGCGCATCCCCGACCGACAGTCCGTCCAGGCTGTCGCGAGCGGTCTCGAATTCCCTCACCATGTGCCGGTCATCCTGCCACCCGGTAGTGGTCGTCGCAACTAGAACTACTGGCCGCGCTGGTGGCGGCGGCCCGCCATGGATCGCGCCTGCGCCGTTTCGGCGACCGCTACTCGGTGTCCTCGTCGGCGTAGCTGAAGTCCTCGATGGTCCAGGGATCGGTGGGCTGGTCGCGCCAGGCGAGTCTGCCGGGGGACAACGTGGACAGCTCGATGACCGAGGAGTCGGCGTCGGTGACGTGCTGGATGGGCAAAAGGGTGGCGGTGTCGGCGCCGAGGGGGTCGCCGGAGCCGTCGCCGACGATCCACTCGCCGTCGGGGTCGCGAACGACGACCAGCGCGGGGCTCTCGCCGGTGGCGACGGTGTTGTAGACGTAGGCCGTGACCTCGGCGGGGAAGGTCAGTCCGTATGGCGGCGGGGGTGGGTCGCTCGGGTTGTGCTCGGCGAGTGCCGGTGTGGCGGTGCGCCATCGGTCGGTAGCGGCGCCGATGTCGTAGCACCACAGGCCATCGGCATGGCCCTGGGCGAGGGTGGCTTTGGTCTCCTCGAGATCGCTGTCGGCGGGGACGTTCAGCGCGACCAGACCGGTGGCGCTGCCTTCGCCCTCGACACCGAGCGGTTCGAAGGCGTCGAGCACGGCCTGGCGGACCTCGGCGCGCAGGCAGCCCTCCACCGGGATGACCCGGATCGTGCAGTTCCCGGACGGCTCGAGCACGTCCCCGGCCCACAGCACGCCCTCGTCGTCCGCCTCGACCGCGATCACATCACCCAGCGCGACGCCGGCGGCGTGAAAAGGGATGTTGTCCAGCCGAACCCGCTTCTCGTCGAGCCGGACGGCCCACATCCGTTCCGTGCGGAACGCGTGCCAACCCGAGGGGTCGTCCGGCAGCCGGAACACCACCCGCACGTAGTCGGTGTCGTCGTCCTCGTTCACGGTCATGCGGGAGAGCATGCCAGGGCGAGGCGCCGCTTTCCGGAGGAGGTCGGCGCGCTGAGCGGCGTGCACCACTACGCGGCCCGGGCGGACGGCGCTGGGACATCCGGGAGGGGCGGACGCGCGCCGAATGCGAACTCGCCGCGACGGTTACTTCCCGGTTCGACGGAAGTGAGTACTGCGCATCGGTACACTCTCGTTTCACATCCCGGTTGTCCAAGCGCGCCGCCGATGCACTGCGGCTGTTCGACGACGGGGTGACGGTCCGGATCGACGAATATTGGGACGCGATCATCGATTTCACCGCCCGCGCTGGCCGCGCACCCGCCCCGGCGGCTCATGTCGAGCCTGGGCGAGCCGGAAGTTCCTGGGGCTTGTGCCAAGTGACAAAAAAGTTCTAGGAAATTCCTCTAAAACACTCCCTGTTCAGATTTGCCTCGGTATCGTCCGAGACGGCAAATGGCCAGTGACAACGTAGTCACAAAGCATCAACTTGGAGTGACACATGCTTTACAACATCACCGATGACGGCTCTGACGGCAACATCCTGACCCTGCTGCTGGGCCTGCTCACCAGCTCGCTCAGCACCGGTTCTGCGCAGGCCTCGGGCAACTGAGCGGACTGTAGCCAACTTTCGGCTAACGCGCGGTAAGCCGGAAGGGCAGCCGAAGGGCCCGATCCATGACGAGGGGATCGGGCCCTTCGGTATTGTCAGCGACAATGTCACAGGATGCGAATACGGGACGAATGTATGCCGGGCAACCCGTAGAGGACCGGCAACGCCAGCGGCGTGCGCGTTTTCTGGAGTCAGGCCTGACGGTCTTCGCGCGCGACGGGTACGCCAACAGCTCGGTCGGTGCCATCTGTAAGGACGCGGGACTGTCGTCCCGTCAGTTCTACGAGGAGTTCACCGGCCGCGAGTCGTTGCTGTTGGAACTGTACGAGCAGATCGATCGGCAATCGCGCGAAGCGGTCGCCACTGCTCTCGAAGCGAAGACCGACGCGACGGTGCTCGAACAGATCGATGCCGCCGTGCGCGCCTACGTCGAGGCGATCGGCGCCGATCCACGCAAGGCGCGGGTGGCGCTCGTCGAGGTGGTCGGCGCGGGCCCCAAGGTGGAGAAGTTCCGGCTGGAGCTACGGCGCGTGTGGGGCTCGCTGCTGGCCAGCGCCGCCGAGGACGCCGCCATGCACGGCGAGATCCCCTCCGGTGACTACGAGCTGCGCGTGCTGGCCATCATCGGCGCGGTCAACTATGTCGTAGACGGCTGGAGCGGTTCCGATCCGCGGCCGCCGCTCGACGACGTGATCCAAGTGCTGAGCCGGGTGATCCTCGGTGCGGTAGGGGCCTGATGCCCCGGGTCGAGGTCGTCCCGATCCAGGTGCCCGACGGCACCACCCTGCCCGTGCGGCTCATCCCCGCGCGCGGCCCGCATCGACATCCGGTGACTCCGGACGCGCCGCGACCGGTCGTCGTCATCGTGCCCGGCCTCGCCGTGCCCGGTGAGTTCTACGAGTACTTCGGCGACCGGCTGGCCCAGCGCGGCTTCGACGTCGCCATCGGCGAGCTGCGCGGCAACGGTGACAGCACGCACCGGCCCGACGCCGACAGCGCCTACGGCTACCACGAATTGGCCTCCGTCGACTTCCCGGCGATCCTGCAGGCGGTGCGCGACCGGTTCCCCGGCAGCACGCCCTACCTGCTCGGCCACAGCATGGGCGGGCAGCTCGCCGTCCTCTACGCCGCCAGGGCGCGCGGGCGGATCGCCGGGCTGATCCTGATCGCGTCCGGCACGCCGTACTTCCGCGGATATCGCGGGGTGCTCGGGCCGGGGATGCTGGTCGGCACGGCCGCGGTGGCGGTGGCGTCGAATCTGGCCGGGTTCTGGCCGGGGGACATGCTCGGCCGCCGCGCCTTCGGCAGGCAGTCCAAGGTGCTCATGTCGGATTGGGCGCGGCTGGCCCGCACCGGGCGCTTCGTGCCCGTCGGCGCCGATATCGACTACGAGGAACGGATCTCGCGGTTGAAGTTCCCGATCCTGTCGATCACTGTGGCCGGCGACGACCTGGCGCCGCAGACCTCCGCCGACCACCTGCTGAGCAAACTGCCCGCGGCGCCGGTGACCCGGTGGTTCCAGCCGGAGGCCCTCGGGCACAACGGCTGGATCACCAATCCGGATTCCACGGTCGACGTCGTCGAGAAGTGGCTGCGCGACCGCTAGGGCCTACGCCGAACGGCGGCCCTCCATCAGCATCTGCGTGAAGAACTCGTAGACCAGCGCCGACAGGTAGGCCGACTGCTTGTTGTCGGCCGCGCCGCCGTGCCCGCCCTCGATGTTCTCGTAGTACCAGACGGTGCGGTCCTGGGATTCCAGCAGCGCCGCCATCTTTCGCGCGTGCCCGGGGTGCACGCGATCGTCGCGGGTGGAGGTGGCGAGCAGGATCGGCGGGTACTGCTTGCCGGTGTCGGTGTTCTGATACGGCGAGTACTCGCCGATGTAGGCCCACTCCTGCGGCTTGTCCGGGTCGCCGTACTCGGCCACCCAGGACGCGCCCGCCAGCAGCAGGTGGTAGCGCCGCATGTCCAGCAGCGGCACCTGGCACACGATCGCGCCGAACAGCTCCGGGTAGCGGGTGAGCATGACGCCCATCAGCAGACCGCCGTTGCTGCCGCCGATGGCGCCGAGGCGATCCGGGGTGGTGATGCCACGGGTCACCAGGTCGCGCGCGACCGCGGCGAAATCCTCGAAGGCGCGGTGCCGGTGCTCTTTCAGTGCCGCGGTGTGCCATTCGGGGCCGTATTCGCCGCCGCCGCGGATATTGGTCACCACGTAGGTGCCGCCGCGCTCCAGCCAGGCCATGCCCGCCGAGCCCAGATACTGGGGCGTCTTGGAGATCTCGAAGCCGCCGTAGCCGTTCATGATGGTCGGGCTCGGCGTGCCGCGACGGTCACGGTGACGAATCACGAAGTAGGGCACGGCCGTTCCGTCGTCGGAGGTCGCGAAGAACTGTTCGGTCTCGATGCCGGTGGCGTCGAAGTAGGCGGGGGCCTGCTTGAGCACCGTGGCCGGTTCGCCGATGGCACTGCTGAGCAAGGTGGTCGGCGTGGCGAATCCGGTGGTGGTGAGCATGAACTCGTCGCCGCCCTCGAGCGGGTCGAGGTTGTTCACCGTGGTCGACGACATGGCGGGGGAGTCGGCGAGTTCGGTCGTCGTCCAGCCGTCGGGGCCGGGCGTGAGCACCCGCAGGCCGGTCTGCACGTCCTGCAGGGTGGTCAGGACGAGGTGGTTCTCGGTCCAGCCCCAGCCGTCGAGCGAGGTGTGCGCGTCGGGCGTGAACAGGGCCTCGAAATCCCGTTCGCCGGCGAGGAACCCCGGCAGATCGGTGACGAGCAGGCTGCCCGGCTCGAAGGTCGCGCCGCCGACCTCCCACGCGGTCTTCAGCCGCACCAGCAGCCAGTCGCGATACCAGCTCACATCGGCGTCGGTCGGAGTCTCCAGCAGGCGCCAGGTGCCATCGGCATCCAGCAGGGAGATCTCCTCGTTGAAGAAGTCGGTCGCCCGGCCGGCCCAGTGCCGTTCGAAGCCGGGATGGCGGTCGTAACCGGCGCTGACCGAGACGTCGGTCGGCTTGCCCTCGAAGACCGTCTCCGCCTCGGCCAGCGCGGTGCCGCGCCGCCAGCGCTTGGCGATGCGCGGGTAGCCCGAATCGGTGAGTGAGCCGGGACCGAAATCGGTGCCGACGTAGACGGTATCGATGTCGATCCAGCGCAGCTGCGACTTGGCCTCGGGCAGGAAGAACCCGCCGTCCGCCGGTGCGATGAACTCCCTTGTCGTCAGGTCGAATTCACGCTGAACCTTCGCGTCGGCACCGCCGCGGGAGAGCTGGATGAAGGCGCGCTCCTGCGAGGGCCGCAGGACGGTGGCGCCCGCCCAGACCCAGTTCTCCCCGTCGGCCTCGGCGAGGGCGTCGACGTCGATCAGCACATCCCACTCGGGGTTCTCGCTCGCGTAGGACTCGAAGGTGGTCCGCCGCCACAGCCCGCGCTGATGCTCGGCATCGCGCCAGAAGTTGTACAGCCACGGCCCGCGCCGGCCGGGGTAGGCGATCTTGGTGTCGTCGTCGAGCATGGCGAGCACGCGCTGCTCGAGCGCGCCGAACCGCTCCGTGTCCGCGAACCGCTGCCGCACCACCTCGTTGCGGGCCCGCGCCCAGTCCAGCGCGGCCTCGCCGGTCACATCCTCGAGCCAGAGATAGGGATCCGTCACGTCCTGCTCAACGCCGCTCATTCCCCCATTGTTGCCGAGTGGCCGCGGGAGTGTGCGGGCTCACCAGGAGTGAGCGACGTCGATCACCACGCGAACGGGGTCGTCGAGGGTGAGAACCCGGAACGGCAGGCGGGCGCGGACGCCGAGGCCGAGGGTGGTCTGGCCCTCGAACGAGCCGGCCCAGGAGGCCTGACGGAAGGTCGGGTAGCCGCCGACGTCGACGAGTTCGGCGCGGTTCGCGGGGCGGTAGGTGCTGTTGCCCTCGGCGTCGTAGGCCGGGGCTTGCACCATCACCTGGAGGTACGCGCCGCCGCGCAACGGGACCGCGGCGCCGGAGCCGTCCATGGCGACCGTGTCGACGTAACCGACGCGGTAGCCCGGGAGCGGGCCGGACAGGTCGACGACGAGGCGGTCGAAGCAGTCGTGGCGGCCGGACCGGACTGCGCCGACGGTCGCGGTGGAGTACCCCGCGCTCGACTTGTCGAGGGAGCCCCAGGTGAGTCCGCAGGAGGACGGGGTCGCGGTAGCGGGCAGGGTCCACAGGCCCGCGCAGGCCGCGAGCGTGGTGAGCAGGACGAGGAAGCGACGCATGTCGCACCGCCTTCGGGCAGTGGGAGGAAGTACTGATTGATCGGACCGATCAGACAACCCGTTAGCGTCGTTGAGGTTCCGGATGTGTTGCGATCCGTAGGATCGCAGGTCACGGACTACGACCGGAGGTGACCATGGCGCCCTTCCTGTGGGAGCAGCACTGCTGTCTGCCGTTGCATCACACCGCGCGCATCGGCGAGCTCGCCCGCTACCCGCTCGGGTCGTATCTGTCGGTCAACGTCGGGTATTCGGCGCAGACCACCACGGATTCGCTGGCGCTGCTGCACCAATTCCGTGACCAGGCATCGGCCGATC
The DNA here is from genome assembly GCF_038752175.1 of Nocardia sp. No.11. Lineage (NCBI taxonomy): Bacteria > Bacillati > Actinomycetota > Actinomycetes > Mycobacteriales > Nocardiaceae > Nocardia > Nocardia sp. No.11. The sequence goes on from NZ_JBCGFB010000016.1 coordinate 63,282, forward strand.
CGCGTTTCCGGCTGGTCGAGCGCCGCGCCGATATCGGCGCCGACGACGCGATCGCGCTGGCCTTCGACCTGGAGGACTCGGCCCCGCTCGGCGGTGATCTCGACAATGTGGAGATGTTCTACCGGCTCGGCGTGCGCTCGCTGCTCCCGAGCTACAACCACGCCAACGCGGCGGGCTGTGGCTGTCTCGATACCGAGGACGCCGGCCTCACCGGCTACGGAAAAGACTTGGTGCGCAAGCTGAACGAGGTCGGCGTGTTCGCCGATGGCTCGCACTGCTCGCGTCGCACCGGGCTCGATATCGCGACCAACACCGCCGTCCCGATGATCTACAGCCACTCCAATTTCGCTGCCCTGTGGGAGCATCCGCGCAACATCTCCGACGACCAGGCCCGCGCCTGCGCCGAGACCGGCGGGGTGATCGGCATCAACGGGGTGGGAATCTTCCTCGGTCACAACGCTCCCGACGACCACGCAGCCCGGCTGGCCGCCATGGCCGACCACATCCGCTACGGCGTCGATCTGGTCGGGCTCGACCACATCGGCATCGGTTCGGACTACTCCTTCGACGGCCGGGAATTCAACGACGAGATCCGGGACAATCCCGGCGCTTTCTCCGAGGCGTACACGAAATGGGGCCCGCTCCAATGGGTTCCCCCGGAGGACCTGCTCGGCGAGTCCGGCGCACCCGGCCTCGACGAGCTGCTGGCCGACCGGGGGTTCCACCGAGCCGAGCGCGCGGCGATCTTCGGCGGCAACTTCGCCAGGGTCGCCGGCCAGGTCTGGCGCGACTGACCGCAGCCGAGGCGAACCAGCCTGCCGCGCGGGGCGGCGGCGGTTCGCGCTAGTCGGCGACGGGCGTCGGCACCGGCTGGGCCGCGCGCTTGCGCGCCGTGACCTTCCCGTACAGGAAGAAGTACCCCTTCACGTACTGGCCGACGAGGATCGCGTTGATGATCGTGCCCTCGCGAATGAAATGCGGTGCGCCGAGGAAGATCAGCCCGATGCCCGCCGAGATCGCGAGCAGCGTGCAGTCGAACACGGTCTTGATGTTGCCCCACTTGCGGCCCGTCCGCTGCTGGATCGTATTCACGAACAGGTCGATCGGCATCAGGATCAGGTTCGCGCGAATCATCAGGAACAGGCCCAGCGCCAGCATCGCGTCGGCGAAGACCAGCAAGACGAGGTTGGCCGCGTACGGCTCCAGGTGGACCCACTCGGTGAGCCACAGGTTCAGGTCGAGGAGCAGTGCCAGCACCAGCGCCGGGATCATCGAAAGCAGGTAGCTCGCCTTGAAAGCCTTCGGTCCGACCAGGAAGGTCAGGCCGAGCATGATGATCTCGAGGATGAGGTTGTAGTTGCCCTGGCTCAGCGGGGTGAACACCAGCGTCATCGTGCGGGTGAGGCTGCTCTGCGGGGAGATCCCGATCCCGGCCCTGATGGCCAGGCTGAGGCCGAGGGTGAGGATATAGATTCCGGCGACGTAGGTGATCCAGCGGCGCACCTTGTTCCCGTTGTCGATGACTGCCGCGTCGTTGTCGTGCTGCATAGCGGTGGATCCCTTGCTCTGGTAGCCGACGCTATTTCATGAAGCCGAAGCGATCGAGCGAGATGAACAGCGTCAGTAGCTTGTTGACGACCGGTTCGCCCTCGTTGTGATGGCCGAGTTTCGCCAGCGCCTCGTCGATCGACCGGGTCGCCTCGACGAGTTCGGTCAGGTCCATATCCGCCATGACGCCATAGAAGTCCAGCGGCAGCACGGCTTTCGCTTCCTGCTCGTCGGTGACGACACAGCCGCCGACCAGCCCGTCGAGCTGCTGGAGGTTCGCGCGCATCTCGGCGCTGTCGGATCCGACGACCACGAAGTAGGCCGACGGCGCTGGCCAGAAGGTCGAGACCGCCCCGCGCTCGATCGAGACGCCTTGGAACAGCCCGTTCACGATGTGGCGCGCGCCGTCGGCGTAGCGCTGCACGATCGAGATCCGGTTGAGCCGCACCCCGTCGTGCTCGGGAACGATCGCGCCGTCGCGCACCGGCACCCAGACCTCCTGCGCGAACTTGCGATGCCCGCGCCCGTAGACGTCGAAGACCAGCACCTTCGCCCGGGTGCCGTCCGCCGAGATCTCGATCGGGGTGAGGTCGAGCTGTTCGGCACGCAGGCCCTCGAGGCCGGGCCTGGGTCGCTTGGCCAGCACCGAATAGTCGATCCCGACGGGCTCGAGCAGGCGCCGATCCCGGGCCACCAGCTTGCCGCCCTTGAAGACATAGCGCGGATTGATCGTGGCGAGGCTGTCGGTGAGCACGATGTCGGCGAAGCGGCCCGGGCTCAGCGAGCCGAGATCGCGGTCCTTGTGGAACGAGCGCGCCGCGTAGAGGGTGCCCATCTTGATCGCCTTGATCGGCGGCATACCCATCTCCACGGCCAGGGAGACGACCCAGTCGATATGGCCCTGCCGCAGGACCCGGTCCACCGAGATATTGTCGGCGCAGAGCTGGAAGTTCTCGGCGGGCCAGTGCCGTTTCACGATGGCGCGCAACATTGTTCGAATGACCTCCGGGCTACCGACGCCGAATTTGATCTGGGTGTTGAGGCCGTAGCGAATGCTCTTCTCGATATCGGCTTCGTTCCAGACGTCGTGGTTGTTGTCGACGCCGATCGCGGGCATGTAATTGAGCAGCATGTCCGGCAGTGATGTGACGCCCCAGTGGCAGTTGACGAATCCGGCGTTCGCCCGGCCGAGCGCGGACTTGCGGAAATCGTCGGCGTTGCCGGTCATATAGGACAGATGGGCCAGTTCGCCGAGGCCGATGACCGGATCCATCGCCAGCATCGCTTCGGTGACTTCCGGCGAGGTCTTCTTCCCCGGCGCGAAAGCGTAGAGCCGGTAGGGGAGTTTGTCGTGGTCGGCGAACAGCGCCCGGGCGGCGTCGACCGCTTCGTCGCCCGCCGCGCTGGCGAAATCGAGGGTCTCGCCGAAGACCGTGGTCGTGCCGCTCGGCACGATCGCCTCGCCGAAGGCCGCCGGATGCGCGAGCTGGGATTCGAAGTGCAGGTGCGAGTCGATCAGGCCGGGAATCGCGTAAAGGCCGCCACCGTCGAAGGATTCGCGATAGCGCACGATCGACTCGTCGGGGTTCAGCGCGATGATGCGTTCCCCGTGGACCAGCAGCGATCCGGGATAGACGGATTCGCTGTGCACGTCGAGGATGTGCAGATTGCGCAGCAGCAGGTCCGCTTCCTGCTCGCCTGTCAGGATGGCGAAGATCGTGCGGACGTGATCGTCGTGGGCGGAAACCTCGGCGGCGCCCGGGAAAGGGGCCTCGGTCGTCGAATTCTGCTGGGGCATGGCGGTCCTCATCTCGATATTTCGGCGCTGTCGCTGCGCCTGTATCGATTGGACGTGATCAGCACCGTTGCCCACAAGCATTCGTTTTCGCACGAGGTGTACTAAATTTTCGTACACTAATTCCAGGAGGTGGCGGTGCTCCATTCACGATTGCTGCAGTACATCGACGAAGTGGCGCGGCTCGGGTCCATTCGCGCGGCCGGTGCCCGGCTCCATGTCGCGCCGTCGGCGATCAATCGGCAGATCCTGCTGCTGGAGGCCGAACTCGACCAGCCGCTGTTCGAACGGCTGCCGCGCGGCATGCGGCTCACCCCGGCGGGCGAGGCGCTGCTCGTGCACATCCGGCAGACGCTGCGGCAATACCGCGAGACCGTGGCCGACATCCGTGATCTGCGCGCGCTCGGCAGCGGGGAGGTCGTGATCGCCACCATGACCGGCCTGGCCAGCAGTGTCGTGGCCACCGCGGCCACGACGTTTCGCGCCCGGCATCCGCAGGTCCGGATCTCGATCCGCACCATGTCGACCCTCGACATCGTGCAGGCTATCGAGAACAGTGAGGCCGACCTCGGCCTCGGCTTCAATATCCCGCCGTCGGCGCAGCTCGAGGTCTGCTGGCAGATGAACACGCGGCTCGGAGTCGTTGTCTCGCCGCATCATCCGCTGGCCCCGATGGAGACGATCCCGCTCGCGCAGTGCACTCCGTTTCCGCTGATCTTCGCCGACCGTTCCATGGTGATCCACGGGATCGTCGCCGAGGCCTTCGCCAACGCCGGTCTCGATATCCAGCCCGCGTTCCACACCAATTCGATCGAGACGATGAAGCGGCTGGCGATGTCCGGCGAGGCGATCGCCTTCCTCAGTGAGTTCGACATCGCCGAGGAACTCCGGGACGGCCGCCTGGCCTTCCGGCAGGTGCGCGACGCTTTCGACGTCAACATCATCTCGCTGGTGCGCCGGGAGAAGCACGGGCACGGCCTGGCCGGTTTCCTGCTCGCCGACGAGATCGGCAAGGCGCTGCGGCCCGGCGAGCCCGACTAGCGGCTCGCCGTCGGCGGCCGCTGGTCGGGCGGTGGAACGCTGTGGCGCGAGCGGTCAGGCCGACGTTTCGATCGGCAGGCCCGCCTCGGACCAGTCCTGGATGCCTTCGCGGTACTTGCGGACATCGGTGTAGCCGAGGGCTTCCAGCTCGCTCGCGACGACCTGGCTGTTGCCGCACCCGGCGTTCGAGCAGTAGACGACGACCGCCGCGTCGCGGTCCGGCAGGAGTTCGGGGGCGCGGTCGGCGACATCGTCGGCGATCAGGTTGAGCGCGCCGGGCAGGTGCGCCTTGGCGTAGTACTCCGGGCCGAGTGCGTCGAGCACGGTCACGGTGTTCGACTCGATCGCCGCGGCCAGTTCGTCGCGGGTGATGAGTGCGGTCATGGGGTCCACCTCGGTTGTTCGAAGGAAATTTATGTGCGTGCACACGCTACTAGTTGTGTGCGCACGCACGCAAGTGGGTAGACTGGTCCGGTGCCGAACGATCAGCCGTCCCGTCGTCCCGCGGTCGCCGCGTGGGCGGCGCTGTTGCAGGTGCACGCGGCGTTCGTCCCCGAACTCGACGCCGAACTCCGCAAAGCCACCGGCTTGCCGCTGACCTGGTACGACGTGCTGCTCGAACTCGACGCGGCCGGGCCGATGCGGATGAGCGATCTGGGCGACAAGGTCGTCCTCAGCCGGACCAGGGTGAGTCGCCTCGTCGCCGAGCTGGAAGCCGACGGCCTGCTGCGCCGCGAGACCAACCCCGACGACGGCAGGTCCGCGCTGGTGGCCATCTCCGACCTCGGCAGGCAGCGGTTCCGCGAGGCCGCGCCGCACTACCTCGCCGGCATCGAACGCAGGCTCGGGGCCCACGTGAGCGCCGCCGAGCTCGCGGCCGTGGCCGACACGTTGCGCAAGGTGCTCGGCGGTCCGTAGCGCCCGCTCGCGCGCACCTCACCTAAGTGGGGGACGGGTGGGTGAACTCCCCGAAACAGAGTTAGGCTCGGGGTCGTGACTTCCCACTACGATGTCGTCGTTCTCGGCGCTGGTCCCGGCGGATACGTCGCCGCGATCCGTGCCGCTCAACTCGGCCTGCGAACAGCGATTGTCGAGCAGAAATACTGGGGTGGCGTGTGCCTGAACGTGGGCTGCATCCCGTCCAAGGCACTGCTGCGCAACGCCGAACTGGCCCATATCTTCCACAAGGAAGCCAAGACCTTCGGCATCTCCGGTGAGGTCAGCTTCGACTTCGGCGCCGCCTTCGATCGCAGCCGCAAGGTGGCCGACGGGCGCGTCAAGGGCGTGCACTTCCTGATGAAGAAGAACAAGATCGACGAGTTCGACGGTCTCGGTACCTTCACCGGCCCGAACTCGCTCGATGTGGCCCTGACCAAGGGCGGCACCGAGACGATCACGTTCGACAACGTCATCATCGCCACCGGCACCACCACCAAGCTGCTGCCGGGCACCCAGCTCTCGGCCAACGTGGTGACCTACGAGGAGCAGATCCTCACCCGTGAGCTGCCCGGCTCGATCCTGATCGTCGGCGCGGGTGCGATCGGCATGGAGTTCGCCTACGTCCTCAAGAACTACGGCGTCGACGTGCGGATCGTGGAATTCCTCGACCGCGCGCTGCCCAACGAGGACATCGACGTCTCCAAGGAGATCACCAAGCAGTACAAGAAGCTCGGCGTCACCATCACCACCGGTGCCGCCGTGCAGTCGATCGACGACGACGGCTCCAAGGTCACCGTCCAGATCAAGGACAACAAGTCCGGCGCGATCGAGACCGTCACCGTCGACAAGGTGCTGCAGGCCGTCGGCTTCGCGCCGCGCGTCGATGGCTACGGCCTGGAGACCACCGGTGTCGCCCTCACCGACCGTGGCGCCATCGCGATCGACGACAACATGCGCACCAACGTGCCGCACATCTACGCGATCGGTGACGTCACCGCCAAGCTCCAGCTCGCGCACGTCGCCGAGGCGCAGGGTGTGGTCGCCGCCGAGACCATCGCCGGCGCCGAGACGCTGACCCTGGGCGACTACCGGATGATGCCGCGCGCCACCTTCTGCCAGCCGCAGGTCGCCAGCTTCGGTCTCACCGAGCAGCAGGCCCTCGACGAGGGCTACGACGTGAAGGTCGCGACCTTCCCGTTCACCGCCAACGGCAAGGCGCACGGCCTGGCCGACCCGACCGGTTTCGTGAAGCTGATCGCCGACAACACCCACGGCGAGCTCATCGGCGGCCACCTCATCGGCCCCGACGTCTCGGAGCTGCTGCCCGAGCTGACCCTGGCCCAGAAGTGGGATCTCACGGTCAACGAGCTCGCGCGCAACGTGCACACCCACCCGACGCTCAGCGAAGCGCTGCAGGAAGCGATCCACGGCCTCGCCGGCCACATGATCAACTTCTGATTCATCGAAGACACGAGGGGCGGTCGCCGGGCGACCGCCCCTCGGTCGTGTCCGCGACACGAATTGCGTGTATTTCTTTTCGGCCAAAATTACGGGCGTTGATTTGGCGAATGGGGATGCTGTCCACGATGATCCGTGTAGTTCTTCGTTCGCTCGATAGTCGCTACACCTGATCTCGTGAGTACATGGGTAACTCGCCGGGCACGCCCACTAGCTGACTTCCTCGTGACCGCCAGCCCGGCACCCTGGCTGTTCGACCTGCCGACCACCGGCAAGAGTCGCGGGGAGGCGGACAGAGAGGCAACGGATTCGATGAGCAAGCGCATTCTCGGTTGGGTAGCTCGTGCGGCGGCAGTGGTAGCGGTGGCCGGATTCGGAACCATGGCGCCCGCGGTGGCCGAACCGCTTTTCCCCGGTGGCCCCGATCTTCCCGGTGTTCCCGCCGTCGTCCCGACGGCGTCGCCGTGCCCGGTGGTCGAGGCGAGGGCGTGCATGCGGCTGTCGACGAACGAAGCGTGGCTGGTCGACAACGGCCGGGTGATCTTCGGCCCGACGCCGATTTCGCACGGTATGGCCGGATACGAAACTCCGCCCGCGGTCACCCGGATTTCCTTCAAGCGGGAATTCCACTGGAGCACGATGCACAACGCGCCGATGCGCTGGGCCACCTTCTTCAACGGTGACATGGCATTCCATGTCGGCCCGGTGAATTCGAAGTCGCACGGTTGTGTGCGCATGACCGAGGACGGCGCCCACCGCTTCTTCGACTACCTGAACCCGGGCGACATCACGCAGGTGATCGAGTAGCTGTACGGAGTGGCCGAGGATGCTTGCCGGGACGGGTCAGCCCGTGCCCGGTGAGTCATCCATGTTCTCGCGTTCGTCTGTCGCCGGGTTCCCCTCGTGCGGTATACAGCTTGTGTGCGTAAGTGGTTGATCGGCGGGGCAGCGGTCGTCGCGGTACTGCTGGTGGTGGTCGGCGGGCTGTATGTGCTGATGAATTCGCGGACCTACCAGTTGACGGGACGATTGGTCGATCGCGTCGACACCGACGAGAAACTGGTCGCCCTGACCTTCGACGACGGGCCGACCGAACGCACGCCCGAGATCCTGCGCGTGCTCGCCGAATCGCGGGTCCCGGCCACGTTCTACCTGGTCGGGGAAGACCTGGCCGCCCACCCCGAATACGGCGCGGCGATCGCCGCGGCGGGCCACGAGATCGGCAATCACTCCTATACGCATCGCCGCATGGTGCTGGTCTCCGGTGACACCGTGCGCGAGGAGATCGAGCGCACCGACGCCGAGATCCGCCGCACCGGCTACCAGGGCCCGATCACCTTCCGGCCGCCCTACGGCAAGAAGCTCTGGGCGCTCCCCAGTTACCTCGCCGAGCACGACCGCACCACCGTGACCTGGGATGTCGAGCCCGACTCCGCGGGTGGCGCGAGCCGTGCGGACGTCGTCGCCGACACCCTGGCCCGGACTCGGCCCGGCTCGGTCGTGCTGCTGCACGTCATGCACGGGCGCGAATCCGCCGCCGCGCTCCCCGAGATCGTCACCGGCCTGCGCTCCCGAGGCTACGAATTCACGACCGTCTCCGAGCTGCTCCGGCGCGACCACGGCTGACTCGCCGGGGACAGGCGCACTCCGACTCGGCACGCGCCGCCGCGAATCGCGCCGGGCCTAGCGATCGGCCTGGGTCCGCGGAACGGCGGATCGGTGGTAGCTCGCCTGGGCTTCGCGGACCGTGTCCATGTTGGTCTCCAGGACCACGATCAGCGACTCCAAGCGCTCGGCGACCTGCGCGCCGAGCTCGGTCAGCGTGTACTCCACGCGCGGCGGAATGGCCTCGAGCACCTCGCGATGCACCATGCCGTCGCGTTCGAGGGTCTGCAGGGTCTGCGACAGCATCCGTTCGCTCACGCCGTCGACGCGCCTGCGCAGCGCGCTGAATCGGTAGGGGCCTTCGCGTAGTGCCACCAGGGCCAGCACGCCCCACCGGCTGGCGACATTCTGGAGCACCGGCCGCGACTCGCAGTTGCGCGCGAAGACGTCGGCTTCCAGCGCCTGATCGTCGTCGGTCGACGGGGGCTGCGTGCTCATGCTGCCGATCGTACCGCCCTTGACCAGAGTGCCTGCGGAATGCATAGTGCTTACGAATAGTTAGTACTTCAAAATCGGTACAAACCCTGGAGGAAGATCATGACTGTTGCGGTGACCGGAGCGAGTGGACAGCTGGGCAGGCTCGTCGTCGAGGCCCTGCTGGCGGCGGGCGAACAGCCGGTGGCGATCGTGCGCGATCCCGCCAAGGTCGCCGACCTGGCCGAACGTGGTGCGCAGGTCCGGCAGGCGAGTTATGACGATCCCGCAGCACTCGATGCCGCGCTGGCCGGTGTCGACCGGTTGCTGCTGGTCTCGGGTAACGAATTCGGCGCCCGGGTCGCCCAGCACACCACTGTCATCCGGGCCGCCGAGCGCGCGGGTGTCCAGCTGCTCGCCTACACCAGCATCCCCGTCGCGACCGACAACCGGATGATCCTGGCGCAGGAGCATCGGGGCACCGAGGAGGTGCTCGCCACCGCGTCGGTACCGACCGTCCTGCTGCGCAACAGTTGGTACTGGGAGAACTATGCCGCCGGCGCCGCGCATGCCGTGCAGACCGGTGTGCTCGCCGGCGCCTCGGGCGAGGGCAAGGTCTCCGGTGCCCCGCGTGCCGACTACGCCGAGGCGGCGGCGGTCGTGCTCACCACCGACGGCCACGAGGGCCGCGTCTACGAGCTCGGCGGGGACGACGCCCTGACCGGTGCCGACATCGCCGCCGTACTCACCGAGGTCGCCGGCACGCCGGTGCGCTACGAGAACCTGACCGAAGCCGACTACGCGGCGGTCCTGCGCCAGGCGGGCCTGCCCGAGCCGGTGGCCGCGGCGCTGGCCGATGCCGACTCGGGCATCGCCGACGGCCTGCTCGAGGTCCGCACGGGCGACCTGGCCAAGCTCCTCGGCCGCCCGGTGACCCCGCCCGCCGAGGCGTTGCGCGCCCTCCTCGGCTGATTTCGGGGGTGGGCCGACGGGGAGTGGTGTGGCAGAGTTCGGGTGTGGCTACCGAAACTCCCCGTCGACGCGCGCACTCCTACCTGAGCGGGCTGCTGTTCGTGATGGGTGTCCTGCACTTCGTCGCGCCGAAGCCGTTCGACGGCATCGTGCCGCCGAAGCTGCCCGGCAACCCGCGGACCTACACCTACGCGTCCGGGGTCGCCGAGCTCGGCGTCGCGACGGCGCTGGCGGTGCCGCGCACCCGCCGGTTCGGCGGTTGGCTGGCCGCGGCGCTGTTCGTCGGGGTCTTCCCGGCGAACATCCAGATGGCCGTCGACGTGGTCGGCAATCCGAAGGCGAACGGCCTGTTCAAGGCCGGTGTGCTGGCGCGGCTGCCGCTGCAGATCCCGATGGTCGTCGCCGCGCTGCGCGTCGCGCGCCGCTGATCACACCCACTGCACCAGCTGGATGACGATCCCGTTCGGGTCGGTCATCTGGAAGTAGCGCTCGCCCCACTCCTCGGTCTCGATGGGCGTCTCGATCGGCACGCCCGCGGCGCGCAGTCGCTCGTACTCGGCGTCGATGTCGTCGACGATGAACACCACGAGCGTGCCGTCGCCCGCGCTGCCCGCGATGCGCGCCGGCTTGAAGGTGCTCAGGCCGGTGCGCAGGTAGATGACGTTCATTCCGGCATCGGGCCGCTGGAGGGAGACGAACCCGTCGGCGGCCATCTGTTCGGTGAAGCCGAGGTGGTCGACCAGGAACTTCGCCGAGGCCTGGGGGTCGGCGACATTGAGCGAGATGGCGGAGCCGGTGATCTGCATGCGTTCTCCTCGGTTCGTTTAACTCCGTACGATGTACGGTTGAAACCATGACGGCGAACCGAGCGCTTCGCCCTATGAGCTGAGTCACAACGTGAGCGCGGGACAACTCGCCGGGCACGGGCCGACCGTGCCGGTGACCACCGCCCGCCGCCGACCTGACCCAGCTCCGAGCCTCGGTCCGGCTAGAAGTCGCGGAGAGGCGGGAGAGTGTCGCGGTCGATCCGCAGCGTGGTGATGGTGGCGGCCAGGCCCTCGTACTGGTTGATCAGCAGCACGATCTCGATGAGCCGGCGCTCGTCGTAGTGTGCGGCGAGCTCGGCCCACGCGGCATCGTCGACGTCGCGGCTGGTCACCAGCTGGTCGACGACGGTGAGTAGCGCCCGCTGCCGCGGCGTCCAGCCCTCGGCCTGGGGCCCGGCGGTGACCCGGTCGATCTCCACCGCCGAGAGTCCGGCCTTGCGGCCGAGGCGGCGATGATGGTCGGTCTCGTAGTCGCACGCGCGCAGGTGCGCGACCCGCAGGATGACCAGTTCGGCCTCGGCGCGCGGCAGCCGCCCGCCCGGCATGAGCTTGCCGGAAAAGTGCAGCCAGCCGCGGAACAGCCCGCCGGTGCGCCCGAGGGTGCTGAACAGATGCGCGTCATCGGTGCCCGACGCCCGGGAAAGCACTTGCCAGACAACCCAGTTGATCGGTCCGAGCTCGGCGAACCGTCCCGGGGAAACCCGTGGTAGGGGCGCTGGATCCATCACTTCTCCACCTGTCTGCTCGTGCTCGCCCGGCCGGTTCGCAGCGTACTCGCCGGTATGGGATCGCGAAGGCGACTGCGGGAGTCGTGCCGGTTTTCTTTGGTTTCCAGTGGTTTTCGCAACAGTTGCGCGTCATGATCGGTGGGTACCGCAGCGCGCAGCGGCGGTGTGAGGTCGCAGCACTGGTAGGGGAACATCGGAATGCTGGTTCGGATCAGGCCGGATGCGGAGCTCACCGGCGCCGAGCGGGAGTTCGTCGATTGCCTGCGCGCCTATCCGAGCACGGGGCTCGCGCTGGTGGATTGCCGGGTCGGTGATCGCAGGCTGGGAGCGGTGATCGTGACGCCGCGGGGGATCACGGTCATCGAGGTGAAGGGCTTCCGGCGACGTCAGAGCGGCCTGCTCGCGGTCTCGGCCGCGGGCGAGTGGACGATCAGCGACAGCCCGCTCGACCTGGACGCCGAGCCCTCGACCGGGCTCACCGACCGGCTCGAGCACGGGATACACGCCGTGCGGGTGGCGCTGGAGCAGGCGCTGCAGGACAGCAGGCACGTCAGCGGCGCGGTGGTGATGGTGCCGTATCGGGGCGTGGTGGTGCGGCCCGCCCGCACCGCGCTGCGGTCCGGGCTGGACGTGCTGGTCGCCAATACCGTCGACGCGCACGAGCTGCGCGTGTACCTCGAGGGCTTCTCCGCCGGGCCCCGCGAATGGACGATCGACCGGGTACTCGCCACCTGCACCGCGCTGGGCGCCGGTGACCTGACGCCCGCGCGCGCCGACCTGGCCGCCGACGGCTTCGAGGGCAGC